>NZ_JBBMXG010000024.1:0-67006 GCF_037996705.1 Xenorhabdus bharatensis
CCAAATGATCACTTCAGGCTGGATAATTGACGCATCGTTTAGCCGATGCGTATCCGGACTTTCAGTCCGTTAATCACTAACCCACCGACTTTAGTCGGTGGTTGTTGAGTTTTTCAGTGCTGTCATAGAAATGGTCATTGCTGTGGTTTCAATTATTAAAGAATTATATTTGTCGGTTAATTTATCAGTAGAAGAAACTGAAGGTGAACGTTTTCTTTGTTGTGTATATCGGAGTAGAGAATGTTTTATAGGTAAAAAATTAGATTACATTATTCGTGAAATTGGTAAACCAAGCAATCGAAAAAAACATGTCGTTATGTGGGAATCTGGTAGATATGCTGTTTCTGCTTGGATTAATAAAAGAGGAAAATGCATAGATATGAAAATCAACTATGGTCATAATCCCTCTGTAAAATAAAAGATAGTCAATATCGTTCAGTGACGTGAGGTTGTTATTTTTGCTCTTGATAAAATAACCTCCATTCTTCTATAACCTTATAGGTGAGAATTTTAGCTTTGTATTAATGCATTATTTCTACAAATAAAGCATAAAATCATGGTTTTTTGTTACTAATGAAAAAAATAAATAAGAATATAATCGATGTAGGAATGGAATGATTTTCATATGGGATTAACATGAAAGGCATAATCAGAATTGGGGATAAAACCACTCACGGTGGAGCTGTACAGGAAGGATCTGGTGTAATGAAATTTTCAGGAATTGGTGTTGCCCGCCTCGGTGATAAAGTATCCTGTCCTATTATAGGACATGGTATAACTCAAATTATAGAAGGTCACCCGACTTTCAAAGATAATGGTATATCTGTTGCCTTTCATGGTCATAAATGTGGATGTGGCTGCACATTAATTTCCTCATTGGGTAATGCAACGTCGAGTTGATTATGGCTATTGATCTCCTAAATATTCCGGATAAAGCAAATAGGAAAAGGCCACCACAGCTAAAAAAATGGTTATACATACTCTCTGTTTTTATTGGTGGAGCCAGCATTATCACTGCGTTCTTTTGGCCAGAAGAAAAATCGGTTAAATCTCTTGCTTTTATTTTATTTTCATTTGTTTATCCTTTTTCTATCTGGTCACTTATTTTTCTTATCAGGAGATTATATTTCGATCTCAATCAGCTTTGGTCAGATAACTGGGATAGAAAACGAGAAAAACTTATTGAACATGAAATAAATCGTGGTCAGAAGCATCTTTATCATCTTAACTCTGTTATTCATATTCCAGATTCATTTATGCAGGGTACGTTGTCTGAACAGTTGGCACACTCCATTATAGAAATGCCTAAAATTGTAGATGCATCCTCCGGGAAAATTATTCGTAGAAAATCATTTTGGTCAAAAGCAGAACAAACGGAAGATTTGTTATATGAAAGGATATGCATGTTATTGGCTGATAATGAACTTTCTTTTGCCTTAGGAGATCTTCTCAAGAAAACTAATATTCAGGTTTGTCTGGATCTGGATGCAAATTTATCATCTTCTCAATATCAAAAAATATGGGAAAAAGTTTGTAAAAATAGTCATGTTACACTCCCAATCAGTTATCTTCATGGGAAAGGTGTTGAAACTCTGGATCAATGGATTGATTCTTATTCTTCTCATGAACCTTTATTGATCATTTCTGTTCATTTATCTAAGAGTGATGATGATGGGCATGGTGATGCTGCGGTTGCCCTGCTAGTAACATCATCCTCTTCTAAAGTAATAAGTGAAATTGGTAGCACTCGATTATGCCGCCCTGAAAATTCAGGTCAAAATGAAATTAATTATGCACTGTCTCAGGCGTTATTATGGGGAAAAAGTTGTGGTGAAGATATTCAATATCTTTGGATATCAGGAATGGGATGTGACAATAAAGCGCAGATAGCTGCTGCGCCATTGGGTGAAGAATATCCCCATTTAACACAGCCTGAAAATCAAATTGATATTGATGGAAAAATTGGCTATGCAGGAGCTGCTTCACCTTGGTTAGCAATAGCCATCTCATTGGAATCAGCGCAAAAAAATCAAAACCCACAATTAATAATGAGTGCAATATCTCAGGATTTAAATAAACCCTGGTTTATGGTGGTTAAATAATTATTACTCTGCATCTTGGAATATATCGAGTCAGATGAATGTTTTTAATTTTAACAATAATGCATGTCGGAGTGAATGGTTATTATGCCTGAGTCTGAATCTAAATCAGGAAGATCAGTTATTTTTCTCGCGGTGGCTTACACTTTAGCAATATTACTGGTTATATTTATTGGAGTAGTTATATATCATTTCAGTATTAATCCAGAGCTGCCAATAAAAAAATTATTGATTTACGCAGGTTCCATTTTCGGTGCCTTATTCCTGCTTTTTCCCTTTTTTTTATTGGGGTGGAGTAAACACGCTGAGGTGAGTTTTACCTTATTATCCGGTAGATCAAAAACACAAAGAGAGAAAAAAAGGAAAGGATCACCAGAACTATATCTGGATTTAAAACAAACATTAAAACTCCGCTATGGCTCTTCATGGAAAAAGAAAACTCAAATCCTGATGGTTATTGGTTCTCCTGATCATGTTGAACAACTTATTCCCGGTTTGGTGGAAGAACAATGGCTGGAATCTGACGGTACTTTGTTAATTTGGGGCGGTAATATTACCGCCAATGTTGATGATACTATCGATCAGTCTCTGCGTCAGTTACGTCGTACCCGACCACTGGATGCATTTATCTGGGTTACAGATCAATACCAACATCAAGCCTCGCCGGAAGCAGCGGTTCATTCACGTCTCGTTTCTGGCCATGTATTCGAGACACTAAGCCGTCATTTAACCCAGCGCTATCAGTCATTAGGCTGGCGCGTGCCAGTTTATGCCTGGTCTCTGCATCAAACGAACTGGGATAACGCTCATGAACAAGTTTCAGCTCCGGGTTGTTTCCTGTCTTCCTCCTGTACACAGGAAAGTCTGCATACCAGCCTGAATCAGCTTGTCCCAATGATAACGGAGCAGGGGACTCAACAGCTTATTCATAATCCCCGTCATGATTTTTTACTGACTTTGGCGAATTTTTTGCGTCAGGGAGGCAGTGAAAAAATTAGTGCTTCATTGGCGGTGTTTTTCAATTCACACCAATCATTACCACTGGTAGGAATAGTGTTTAGCTTGTCATCTGCTGCAGGCAAACGTGTGGATATACACCACTGGAGTAGGGATAGCCGTTGGGACAATCTGCTGAGTTCGGTTCACCAGTTGTCGCCGAAGCTGAGAGCAACAAAACTGGGCTGGCAATGGCGGAAAGCGGGAAACCGATTACTGGCTGTCCTGATGGTGATGGCTGGAGCTGGCATGTTGGTTTCCTATGCCAGTAATCGCCATTTAGTGCAGCAAGGAGAGAAGCAGCTTGAATTGGCGAAAAATGATCAGGCTCCGCTGGCTGAGCGTATTCAGGCATGGCTGGAATTACAGGATATGTTATCGATGCTGCAATACCGCGAAATGCATGGCACTCCGTTTTATGCCCGTTTGGGATTGAGCCAGAATGATACGGTGTTACAGGCACTTTGGCCGGCTTATACGCAATATGTTATGCCTTGGCTGCGAAATTCAGTTGCTGAGCAAATGGAGAAAAATCTGAATATGCTGGTGAGTCTGCCGCCAAACAGCGCCGCTCGCTCGGTTGCTGCAAAGGAAGCTTATGGCCCACTCAAAGCCTATCTGATGATGGGGCAACCGGAAAATATTAATGAAGGTGTGTTCCGTGAGGCGGTTATGGCGAACTGGGTAGTTCCAGCAGGTATACCAGTGGCAGCTTGGCAGGTGAAAGCACCAGAATTACTCTCTTTCTATGCGAAGAACTTGTCCGACAATCCAGATTGGACGATGAAACCTGATGAAGAATTAGTTCGACAATCACGAACGGCATTGGTACGGGAGATTGGTCACCGTAATGGCGAATCCTCGCTATATCAGAAGTTGTTGCAACAGGTATCTACTCATTATGCGGACATGTCTCTCTCTGATATGACAGGTGATACAGATGCTGAGCTTCTTTTCACAGCAGATAGTTTTGTGCCGGGTATGTTTACCCGCAAGGCGTGGGAAGAATCAGTTGAGCCTGCGATCGAACGGTTGGTGAATGAACGACGGACGGAGATTGACTGGGTGTTGAGTGACGGTCAGCAAAATGCCAGTGATGAGCTTTCTCCGGAAGTGCTCAAGGTAAAACTGACAGATCGTTACTTTGCTGATTTCTCAGGCGCTTGGCTGAATTTCCTGAATGGTCTGCACTGGAGACGTTCGGATACGTTATCCGATACGATTGATCAATTGACTTTGATGGCGGATGTTCGCCAGTCACCACTAATTGGTTTGATGAATACTTTGGCGTATCAGGGTAAAACGGGGCGTCAGGAAGTGTCAGACACATTTGCTCAATCTGCTAAGTCAATTTTTAATAAGGATAAACAGCCAGCGATCAGTCAAAAAGTCGGTTTTACCGGGCCTTTGGAACCAACTTTTGGCCCACTGCTGGAACTGATTGAACCTAAAGCCGGGGCACAGGATGGGCAACACCTTAGTCTGTATAGCTTTCTGACACGAGTAACACGTGTGCGATTGAAGCTGCAACAGGTGACAAGTTCAGCAGATCCGCAGGCGATGGCTCAGACAATGGCGCAGACGATTTTTCAGGGTAAAGCGGTAGACTTATCTGATACCCGTGATTATGGCAACTTGGTAGCAGCCAGTTTGGGCCAAGAATGGAGCGGGTTTGGTCAGACAGTATTTGTGCTGCCAATGGAGCAGTCGTGGCAGCAATTGTTGGCGCCAACTGCTGAAAGCCTGAACGCGCAATGGAAACGGGCAATAGTGGATGACTGGAATCTGGCTTTTGGCGGGCGTTATCCATTCAAATCCGGAGGAAGTGAAGTTTCCCTACCGTTGCTAGCACAATACTTACGTGCAGATAGCGGGCGGATTAGCCGTTTTCTGGAAAGTAGGTTAAATGGAGTCTTACGCCGTGAAGGTAATCACTGGGTGCCTGATAGTATTAATGCTCAGGGATTGAAATTTAACCCGGAATTTCTGTCCGCGCTGAATACGCTGAATTCTCTATCAGATATCGTATTTACCAGTGGCGAAGCGCGGCTGGCGTTTGAAGTACGGCCGGGAACGGCAGGTGGGGTAATGCAGACCAATCTGGTGATAGACAACCAGAAATTGGTTTACATGAATCAACGCCCGGACTGGAAGAAATTTATTTGGCCGGCAGATACCACAGCACAAGGAGCGACCTTAAGCTGGTCGGGGACAAGATCGAGAATGCGCATTTATGCAGAGCAACCGGGAACATGGGGTTTTATCCGGTTGCTGGAAAAAGCGAAAGTCACACCGTGGTCAGGTTTAAGCAGTAGCTATCAGGTGAGCTGGAAGACACCGAATGGACAGGTACTAAACTATACGCTGCGAACGGAGGCAGGCGAAGGCCCACTGGTACTGCTGAAACTGCGAGGTTTTGTTCTGCCAGACAGAATATTTGACTGATTTCCTCATTAAAAATAGCTGAGTGTGATTGAGGGAATAAATTCCCTCAATCACATCCGCCACCATCACCGCCTCCACAATCCTCATAGCCAGAGTCACTACTATCACAATCTACGTCACTATTATTGACATCAATATGAGATGAAATATAGGTAAATTTACTGTTTTTTAATTTTTTTCGAAATATTGATTTTTATTGCATATTGCAATTAATATCCAAAAAAAGTTATCCTGACCTATATAGGTGTTTATAAGCGTTTTACAATAGCTAATAAGGTTATGGTTTTCTTCTTCCAATATATTTGTTATGGAACTTGTTATTTCATTTTCTATATTGCGATCTATAATTAGCATTAATTGATTGTTTTTTGCAAACTCCATGATGAAGTTGATTTTATCTTGAGTTTTTCTTTGTTTTTTATACTCATCGCCTTTACCATGAGATAGTAAGTGCTTTTGAAAACGGACTTCCAATTCTTTGGTGGTTATTTTTATATTATCTTCGATTTTAAATTTCAAAGGATTTTTTTGTGTTTTTACTTTTAATAATTGAATGGATGGTTTAAAGGATTTTAATTTACTATCTGCAATGATTTTGTTCAGTTGGTTATTGATGGATGTTTTTTGTAGATAAATTCTGATGTATAAAAATATAATGCTAAGCGGCCCCAGTATATTTACAAGAAAAGAAGAAAAAGAATTAAATAGGCCAGTGTCTGTTTCTTCTATTCTTTCTACGCTAACAATATCCAGCGTAGAGGTAACTATATGAATAGAAAATATAAATCCGATTAATTCCATTGTTTTATATGCAATATTCAATATATGGTTTCTTTCATTTTTCATATGGGAATTCCAACAGCTTGATTCTGACTGAATTGACTAATTTGATATTATCTATGTCTTTTCGTTACTTTGATACAGTTGTGCTCTAACCAAAATATCTTACTGGAGTTAGAGTAAAGGTGATGAGGTTGACTCTGTTTATTTTACCATGTTTCTTTGTTTTTTCTAATCCTTGATTATAAGAGTAAATGATATCCATTTATATCGTATACCGATGAATAAACGCCAAAATATTGTTTATTTGCACGTAATGATTCAAAAAAATAAGAATATAATTTAAGTGAAATAAAATGTATCTAAGAATTGTAATCATTTCAGTATGAGCAGATATGATGATTTTATCTTTCTGGTTAGATGAATAATCTACTTTTTTATTTTTATGCTTTATTTTGCTATTTCACGGTTCAATTTTAGGAACAGGGATTACGTGTAATGAGTTTGCTGGATACCTTATGTCAGTCCTGTTTTGGTGATGATCACACCAAAGCCGATGAGCTGGTACAAAAACAGATTGCCATCTGGGAAAAATGGCTTATCCCGATTACTGCTGAGCAACCTGTTGGCAGTGATCCGGGTTACGATGATGATTTTGAACGGATGCGTGAAGAAGTTAATAAACTCTCAGGCGCAGATACAGAGCTAATTTGCCAATTAGCAGAAAAATTATTAACGACGGTCTGTAAAGATGTCCGTGTGGCAACTTATTACCTTTGGGCACGTTTGCATCGTGAAGGTGAAGAAGGGTTTGCGGATGGTTTAGGGCTATTAGCCGGATTATTAATGCAGTTCGGGGATGGTTTGTTACCTGCACGACCTAATAGCCGGAAAGCTGCTTTCGAATGGTTATCCGGCAACCGCGTTCTGGATAGCCTTTCTTTATATCCAGAAGTGGGTAAGCCTGAATTTGAACGCATCATCGCTTTGCTGCGGTTTATGACTAAGCAGCTAGACACATGGGATGAAAATAACCGCCCTCTATTTGGTAAATTATATAGCGCTCTGGAAAGCCGGTTAATGCAATCGGGAGGATGGAATGCAGTTGTTCCTCAGAATATCAGTGCTTCTCCTTCACATGATATGGGGTTGGTAACTGGGGGTAAATCCGGGCCATCTATTGCGATTCAGCCAATCCAGTCCGGTCGTGAATTGTTGGATCAGGCTAAATCTCTGGCTCATTATTTGCGTAACCAGCCTCAAGGCTGGCTTTCTGCTCATCGATTAATGAAAAGTGTACGCTGGGATACCATTCACCAAAGTCCACCACAGGATATTCAGGGATGTACGCGATTATCTCCACCTAGAACTGATGCTCGTGCCCAGCTTAAGCGACTTTATATGCAGCAAAGCTGGGGAGAATTGCTGGAGCAGGCAGACAGGCTTTTTGCTGAAGGTGTAAACCATTTTTGGTTGGATGTGCAATGGTATCTCTATCAGGCATTAAGTAAATCAGGAACTCCCTGGGATGGTTGGGCGGACATAATCAAACAGGATCTGAAATTACTTTTACAACGGTTGCCCGGATTAGAAAAATTAGCGTGGAATGATGGTACGCCATTTGCTGATGATGTGACTGCCAGTTGGATCATGCAGAAAGTGTTGGATGAAGGAAAAGGGTGGTCAGATCCCTCAATCAGCCCCGGTGTAGTTGTTGAAGAGGATGATATTTTGTCTCTTGAAGCAGAGGCAATTGCACAGGCAGATAGTGATGGGCTGGAGAAAGCGATGGCATGGCTACAATCTCGTCCGGCGGTAACAACAGCTCGTCAGCGCTGGATGATGCGTTTGCTGATGTCACGTGTGGCAGAGCAGTTTGGTCGGAACGATCTGGCGTTGCACCTGCTGAGTGAGCTGGATACAACTGCCGGAACACTTACCCTCGTAGAGTGGGAGCCTGAACTGGCGTTTGAGATCAAGGCGCGTCGCTTGCAATTGTTGCGAGCAAAGTCTCAACGTAATAGTACAGATAAAACCGTAATGCTCCAGCAACTGGATGAATTATTGGCTGAACTGGTCAGGTTAGATCCAGTTCGTTCTGTGGTGCTCTATGGATAATCATTTTTTACTTATGGTAAGGATTCCGTTTAATGGATGATTTAACACTCCGTTATTTTGATGCTGAAATGCGTTATTTGCGAGAATCCGCTCGCGAATTTGCACAGGCTCATCCGGATCGCGCAGCTTTGCTGGATTTGGATAAAGCTGGTACACCAGATCCTTTTGTAGAACGCTTGTTTGAAGGTTTTGCTTTTTCTATGGGGCGATTACGTCAGAAAATAGATGATGATCTGCCTGAATTGACGGAAGGTTTGATAAGTTTATTGTGGCCACACTATTTACGCACGATACCCTCTTTGTCTGTCGTCGAAATTTCTCCTGATATCAGCCAGATGAAAATGGAGGAAGTTGTACCGGAAGGATTTGAAGTCTTATCCCAGCCCATTGGTCCCAAACAGGCAGTTTGTCGCTATCGAACAACCCAACAACTTCATTTACATCCTTTTACTGTCTCCAATGTACACGTTTCGACAGAGCCGGATGGCCGCTCTGTTCTGCGGATTCGCTTTAATTGTGGGGAACAGGCTGAGTGGTCTCAGGTGGATCTGGCCCGGTTACGTTTTTATCTTAGTGGTGATGCTCAAATCAGTGCAGCCCTGCATTTGGCACTGACTAAGCGTCAATCAGCCATTTATTTACGTTTGCCTGAAGTTATGGATCGGATCCGCTTTGATGGCTATTTTTCTCCGGGAAGTTTTACTGATAACGATCGGTTGTGGCCGAAAGGAGATACCTCCTTCAGTGGTTATCAGCTTTTACTGGAGTATTTCACTTTCCGGGAAAAGTTTATGTTCGTTGAATTGAATGGCTTGGAGGGTGTCCGGTTTCCTGACAAAACCCAATGGTTTGAATTGGATATTGTTTTGAGTGAGCTTTGGGATTCTGATTTCTTAGTGAAGACAGAACATATTCGGTTGCACTGTGTCTCTGTGATTAATTTATTCACTCTGGAGGCTGATCCTTTAACCGTCAATGGACTGGAAAATGAATACCTACTGCGCCCACGCCGTTTGCAGGATGGGCATACAGAAATTTATTCCGTCGATGGTGTCAATAGCTCCCGACATTCGGAAGAAGGTGCTTATGTGCCATTTACCAGTTTTCGCCACCGAGGAGGAATGTTACGCCGTACTGCACCAGAGCGTTATTACCATACTCGTGTCAGACGAGGTGTTACGGGTTTACATGATACATGGCTGATACTGGGTGGACAGGTTTGGGAAAACAACCGGAGCATCATATCGGAAACACTCTCTTTACAGATTACGGGTACAAACGGTCAGTTACCGCGTAAAGCTCTCCAAAGTACGTTACTGAACCGCTGTGAGCAAACGTTGCAGCTTCCTGTCAAGGTACAGAATCTATGCAAACCAACTTTACCTGCTTACCCTCCGGTAGAGGACCGTTTTCATTGGCGGGTTCTGAGTCATTTAGGTTCGAGTTTTCTCAACATGATGGCAAGTGCAGAAGTCTTACGTGGGACGCTGGCGTTATACAACTGGCAAGAAGATGAAATGAATAATCGTAAATTGGATGCGATTGTGGCTGTCCGTCATGAGCATCTACAACGATTTGAAAAAGGGTTTTTATTACGAGGGATCGATATTGAAGTCACACTGGATAGTAACGGCTTCACAGGGGAAGGCGATATTCATCTGTTTGGTGAAATGCTCAATCGGTTTTTCTCTTTATACGCTGATATTCATTTGTTTAACCAACTGACTTTGATTATTCAACCAAGTGGGAAATGTATCCGATGGACCGAGAATCACAACCAGAACTTACCGCGCTGATTACTCAGCTTGAAGATAAGCTGCCATTGGTCAATTTTTATCGTTTTTGTCAGTTGATTGAGAACCTGCAACCTGAGAAACCGGGTTTGGGTAGTACAACTAATCCTGATGACGATCCTGTGCGCTTCCGTCCTCATCCGGGAATGGGGTTTCCTGTCAGCGAACTGAAAAAGGTAGAGACTGGGCATGAATCTCATGGCAACACACCCAGTGTAAGAACCACTTTTTTAGGATTATATGGGGTTGAATCACCGTTACCACCTGTTTATATCGACGATATCGCCCAGCAGCGAGAAGGAACGGATGCTGTCACTGATTTTCTCGATCTATTCAATCATCGCCTGACAACACAGTTTTATCGTATCTGGCGTAAGTATTCGTATCCCGCAACTTTTAAGGCTGGTGGAAGTGATGAAACTTCGCAATATCTGCTTGGTTTAATTGGGTTAGGTATCCCGGGATGTGCCAAACATATTGGTACACCGGTCTCTCGTTTTTTGGCTTTGCTGGGGACGATGCGTTTACCTACCCGGACATCAGAAGGTATTTCCTCTTTGATTAAACTGTTGGCTCCTAATACTGAAGTGGAGGTTATCCGCCATGATCGACGTCGGATAGCAATAGATAATCCAGTCAGAATGAGTTGCCGTTCACCTGTCAGTCTATCTCATAAGCCCGTATTGGGCCGAAGTAGTATTGATGTAAATAGTCAGGTGCTGCTGGTGTTGAAGACTCAGGATCCCGAAGAGGTCAGGCAATGGTTACCTCCTGATGGTCAGTTACATGCTGATTTGATGACTCTGCTTCATGCATATCTGGGATCAAGAGTTCATGCCCGTTTACAACTGCGTATACCTCGTGAGTTACTGCCAGAAGCGCAATTGAATGTCACAACCGGGCAGGGAGTGAAACTGGGGCAAACGGCGGTGATGAGAAGGCGGTCGCCTATTACAGTTAACGATGCGGTTATTAATCAAACAATAACTCATAGGGTAATTGTAGGTAATGTGATAATCGATAAAACAAATACAGGTAAAACGGCGAGCAATAACGCAGTCATTAATAGAACAAGTACAAATAAAAAGGTCAATGAAATCACTATTGGTTTGGGACGCTATCAGGCTGCCCCCGAACAGCTTTTCCGAAAAGAGGCTCATGAATATGGCAACTATCGATTCTAAACATGGCTCCACTGAATGCGTAGCCCGCAGCAATAAAAGTAACAACCCAAAAAAAGGTGCTATGGCATTCATACTGTTTGCTGCACTGTGTGTAACGGGGTGCGGGTTAACTCAGACTATCGGTGATGGTTCAGCCGAAGTAACTAGGTCAATTTTTTATAAAAAAATCAAAGAAGTTCATCTGGATTTTCAGGTTCGGGAGGGTTCAAATCTGAATGATAATGGTATTGCATTGTCTACAATGGTTCGTCTCTATCAGTTAAAAGATCGCAGAGCCTTTGATTTAATTGAATATCAAAACATATTTACAGATGACATGAATACTATCCAGTCAGATGTATTAAGTGAAAAGGATTTACAGCTTCGTCCGGGAGAAAGTTATTCCCTTGATATGCCGTTAGAGAAAGGTGCTCAATATGTCGCAGTGGTTGCGATGTTTCACTCACCTGATCTGACAAAGAATAACTGGCAGATTGTTATTCCTAAAACGGCATTGGAGCCGGATAAAGCCCGCCAAGTTGAGTTGAAAAATCAGGCGATTTACTTATTACCCCAGAAAAAGGACTGAGGCAATGTCACAACCTTCACTTTATGAAATGTTGACAGGAAATTTCTCAGGGGGATTGGATGTGCATCAGGTTTCTGAGGAAAATCAGGTTATCCTTTCTGTTCTGGATAATATCCAGAGGATTATCAATACACGTGCCGGAACTCTCGCGCATTTACCGGATTATGGATTGCCGGATATGAGCAAAATCATGCAAGGATTACCGGGAACAGCCCACAGCTTGATCAATATTCTTTCCTCGACGCTCCTGAAATATGAACCACGAATTAAACGTCTCTCGCTGACCTTGTTACCGGAACATGAGTTTGGAACGCTCCGCTATGCGTTAGAAGCGGAACTACATGAAGTGGGTTTAGTTCGTTACGGTACTGAATTTATTCCCGGAGGTAGAGTGTTGATCAGGCACTTGAAGAAACAAAATTTTCTGGAATCGAAATATCAATCATAATCGCTTCAAAACATGATAAAGGAATACCATGAATACAACGTCAGAAAAATATCTGAAAACAGGGGAGGACCCCCGTACTTTGCCAGATTTTACCGCATTGCGGGATGAATTGAATAAATTGCATCATCCAGCCCGCCCTGATGTGAACTGGGAGCTGGCAGAGCGCCTTTGTTTATCGTTATTTAGTCAAAATGGTGTCGAATTGCAGACTGCTGCATGGTATACGCTGATACGCACAATTCGTGCAGGGTTAGCGGGATTAAATGAAGGGCTGGCGATTATTCACGGTTTAGTTACGCATCAATGGCAGGCTATCTGGCCCCAGCAAGTGCATGCCCGGATAGAAATTCTGGCAGGTTTGAGCCAGCGTTCGATTAATTCATTACGTATCCAGACTTTTGTCTATGCTGATCTACCTCAACTCTATCAGGCAGAGCAATATATTTCTCAACTCTGCCAGACATTACAGCTGTTGGAGCTGAAACATGTCAGTCAGCTGGAAAGGCTAGGAACATTTCTTCACAATGCGGCGGTTCGTCTGGAGACTCTGGAAGGTGCAAATATTGATACTTCTTTAGAACAGCTATCTCAGGCAGCGATGGAATTGGAACAGTCACCGATACCTTCACCTAATACTGCTCAGCAAACATGGATATATGTCGCAAAACCAGAAGAAGAACCTCAACCTGATATTGTGATGCCACCACCAGAAAAGCCGGGGTTTCAATGGAAGGGTTTTGTGTTAGGGATCTTAATCGCGTTGGTGTTTAGCGGAGGCGGGATTGGTATATGGCAGTATGCTACGCAGGATAAAGTTGCTCCTCGGCTACAGGCTACAGTGGCTTCATTACCAGAAGTATTAACAGAGGATGTTCTTTTTTCTTTGGGTGCTCAGTCGGATAAAGAACATGAAGAAAATAGTGTGATATTGGATAAGACAAAGCGACAGTTAAAAATGTTGGAGTCTTTATCACCTGTCTGGCAGCAGGATTATGGTTTTGCTTTGGTTCATCAGTCTAAGATATTGTGGCCACAGTCTCCATTGAGTGCCGAGTTATCAGCGCAATGGAACAAACAGATCACCATGAATGCCGCTCCGATTGATAGTTTAGGGTATTGGCATTCCGGTATGGACCAATTAGCAGAACTCACTCGCCGATTAAATTGGTTAGATGAAAAACGCGGACGTTATATAACCGGCTCTGAATTGAAATCCGTTGTATTTTCTCTGACTCAAACATTCAATAAAAATCCGCCATTGGAAGAGAAACTAAGACTGCTTGAAGAAACCGCAGTAAAAGAAGAATTATCGCCAGCACTGATCCAACAGACAGATATGCATTTTATCCAGTTACTCAATCGGTATGCGTTAATTAAGCAAAGTAGAAATTCTTCATCAGTAACTCATTAATTTTTTAAGGCTATATTTGGACGACATCAATATATGTATGAACTAACATCGCAATCTGCACTTCTTCATTTTGTATTTTTCAGTATAGGAGTGGGCTTGGTTATCTATGGGATGCGCTATTTTAGAGCAATAAAAGGGAAATGGCATATTGGAATTATCAAAATAGTCATTATCGGCATTGGTTGGATATTAATTGCCAGAGCTGTCTGCTACGCTTTGTTCTCATTGGCTGTATACATATGGTGTTTGTTAATTTGTTACAATTCCCCATTGATAAAACTTCTCTCTTAAATTTAATAAATTTTAACTTATTGGTTGGCTGCACTTCACTATCTATGCAGCCGCTATAAGAAATAATCACATGATTATCTTGTAAAAAGACATATCGCTATATATTTCTATTTAATTAACATTACTCTTTCCACAATATCCGGCAAGTCGGATGCGATCTTTCCCGGCAAATCAGTATACGTGCAAAAATATCATCAATTTCGGCTTCATCAGATTCAGCCAATCCAATAATCACTTCTGAAAAGAAATTAGGATCTAGCTCAAAATCAACATGTTTAAGCCATATTTCTGAAGGTTCTGATAACTCTGCGCCACCGCGCTCTTCAAATTGTAGGTTAAACAGTAAGCTATCCGCAGGATCGAGATTCTCAACCGCTTGTTCCAGAAAGATATCGTAGGCTTGTTCCAGCGCTTCGTCTTCGGTCATTCGGTTATTGAGATCCAAATGAAGTGAATGTGGATATGTTGGTTGATTTTCCATAATGGTAGTGTCCGAAACTGGTAACAGAAGGGAATTAAAACATGGATGGTAGTGATTGAATACTATCAAGCTGTAATCATAGCCCCGTTGGTAGTGACGAGGCTATGAAAAATAGTCAGATCTTTATATTTTGCTATTTTTTTGTGCCGAAAATCACAAAAGTGGACTGAAAAAATAACACAGTCGCTCAAGTACTCGTTGCCGGACAGGACGTTTTTGCCACTCTCCACTGTCAAGTAATACTGAACGAGTAATATAATCCTGCTGGACAAGCATTAAATCACTGCCAAAGAGTTCATCATCGATCACAACGGTAATTTCAAAATTGAGCCATAAGCTACGCATATCCAGATTAACAGAGCCGACCATACTGAGTTGCCCATCCACCAAAACACTTTTTGTATGCAACAGCCCGCCCTCAAATTGATAGATTTTGACACCTGCCTCCAGTAATTCGGTAAAAAATGCCCGGCTTGCCCAGCGCACAAGGAATGAATTGTTCTGGCTCGGTACAACAATGCTGACATCAACACCTCGCATGGCGGCGGTGCAGATGGCATGCATTAAATCATCACTGGGAACAAAGTAGGGAGTGGTAAGGATGAGTTGTTCTCTGGCGGCGAAAATGGCTGTCATCAGTGATTGCTGGATAAGCTCATCAGGAAATCCGGGGCCAGAGGCAATCACCTGAGCCGTGTGCCCTGATGCCTGCTCAAAGGGCATAATATTACTGTCAGGAGGAGGGGGAAGCTGGCGCTGGCCTGTTTCCATTTCCCAGTCGAAGGCATAGATAATGCCCAATGTCGTCGTGACAGGGCCTTCCATTCTGACCATGATGTCAATCCATTGGCCGACACCGGCATTTTGTTTGAAAAAACGGGGATCGACCATATTCATACTGCCGGTGTATGAAATATAGTTATCAATAAGAATAATTTTTCTATGCTGGCGTAAATCCATGCGACGTAAAAAAAGACGGAAGATATTAACTTTCAGCGATTCTACAAACTCAATACCGGTTTTGCGCATCATATCAGGGTAGGGACTACGGAAAAATTGCCAGCTTCCTGCTGAATCCACCATGATACGACACCTGACCCCACGTTTTGCTGCCCTCATTAAAGCATCGGTCACCTGATCAACCAATCCACCCGCCTGCCATATATAAAACACCATTTCAATACTATGTTCGGCCGTTTCTATATCGTTAATAAGAGACTTTAGTGACTGTTCATACGATGTTATCAGCTGCATCTGATTGCCTCTGACACCTTTGATTTGCTGTCGGCGTTCACATAACTGGAACAAAGGCTCAGCGACTTCACTGTTTTTATTGGCAAAAATGTGTTGTGATTTCTTTAGATCGGAAAGCCAGTCAGCCACAGAAGAGCGCATTTGTTTTGCCTGTTCAACCCTGCGCTTACCCAGATGCAGCTCACCAAATGACAGATAAGCCACAATTCCGACCAAAGGGAGAATATATATAATAAGCAACCAGGTCATTGCTGATGTCACTGGTCGGCGCTTCATCAGGACCCGGATAGTAATACCAGCAATAATCAGCCAGTATAAGAAAATAGCCAGCCAGTAAAGTACAGAATAAATGGTTGTCATAAGTGGCAATCAATCCTGTTTAAGTATTTTGATACCGTAGTTAGTGCAAGTTTCTGTAAATTTTAAGAAACTATCAAGGGAATACCGTCCATTTGGCAGAAAATAATCTAAATATTATCCATGTCCAACTAAATGTGATGAGTAGATTCAGTTCAGGTTGGTGTTATTTATTGGGTTTATTTATTTACGTCTGCTGAAACATGCTGGAAAGGAATATTAAGGTACACCTGTAATTGGTTGACATCTCCGGCAGTGACGATTAAGAATAACATTACTCACTTATAGTGAGAAAAATTTTGTTTTGAAAACATTTATCAGGGTATTTTATGAAAAGAAGCAGAAATGAAGTAGGAAGGTGGCGTCTCCTTCGCCAAAGTATCCAACGTCGTCGTCGTTGGTTGGAAAGTCAGTCTCGCCGATATTCGCGAATTTATGCGCTACGTAAGATGGGGACTTACAAGCATCGCCGGTCGATCTTGTTCATTCAAAACGCAGAATCGCTTTAACATGACGTGTGGCATGATACAGATGTTTTTCAATCTTTATTGAATATGATAGTCATTTGCATTTAAACTAATGTCTATCCTAAAATTGACAATCATGCTGCTACTCAAGAATTCTCTTATGCGTTGGATACATTGGCCAGTACTACTTTCTGTTTGTTTACATATTTCCATTGCTGCGGCGCTATTTCATACGCTGAAATCCGGCAATCCGCCAGAATCGCCCCCGATGTCTGTTGCGATGATCCAGTTGGCAGCGGAGCCTGCTCCGGTTTCTGAACCCGCTATGCCTGCATCTATTTCCGAGCCTGAACCCGAACCACCCGCCCCAGAGCCAGAACCTGAATCTATTGCGAAAATAGCTCTGCCAGAGCCTAAACCTGAAAAAAAACCGGTAGAAAAGAAACGGGAAGAGAAGAAAATTGCTAAAAAGGAGCTTAAGCCTAAAGAAATCAAGACAGAGAAAATGTCGGAAGAGGCAGTAAAACCTATCACTGATCAGGAATCTTTGCTGGCAAATAATGTGGATGGGAAAAAGTCCACTGATCCTGTTACCAGTGAAAAATCTGAAGTTCAGCGTGGGCCAAAAGCACTGAGCAGAATAGATCCTGTATATTCAGATAGGGCAAGGCAACTAGGTATAGAAGGGAGTGTACAGGTAAAATACGATATTGATGAAAATGGTCGGGTTAAAAATATTGAAATTCTTTCGGCTGAGCCTAAAAACCTTTTTGACCGTGAAGTGAGAAACGCGATGAGAAAATGGCGGTATGAAAAAAAACCAGCCACAGGATATGTGACTACCATCGAGTTTAAACTGACGGGTGTTTCAGTATCGTAGTTTTTATCTGTCACTATGATATTGCTTGCTAATAACAGGGGGAGATACGTTGAGTTCTCCCCCTGTTATTGTATATATACACTTCGTCTCTTTGTTGACTGCACTCGTTCACTCCAATCACACAATTATCTATGCTCCTGGGGATAAACTCCCTTACCGTCGCGACACACCTTGAAATCCAGTGTTTATAGAAGCTGTTTTTCAAATTGTAGTACTGTTGGTTTATGCATCTGCGTAAACTAAATAGTGAATTATTTTTGCAGAGCTTATTTTTATCTTCCGCGTATTCCGAAGTGCATAACATATAAAAATGCTGGATTTTTATGTCCTACTTTGTTTTACTGATATTAATTTCAGAAGGGAATTAATACCATATTTCACATAACTGAACATATAAATTCCCTTTAATAAAATCAAGTCGAGTTTAATAATTAGGTTAATTGTATGATTGAATGTATTTTATATGATGCAATAAGATATGCTAAAAGGTTTTATGGCGATAGAACAAGTAATAAAATTTATCCTGATCTCAGTGTATTACCAGAATCTAAACAAGCTATGTATAAAAAAGATCAGGTTTTAGAAAGAATGAAAAGACATAGAATAACACGTCCAGAGTTTTTTAATATTAGTAGTAATGAACAGAAGATAAAGTATTTACAAGATAATGAACATAATGAATTAGTTGGTAATTGTGTTGAACTTAGTTGGGCTGTATATCTTTATTTAATACAAAAACGAGCAAAAGATATTTGGGATTTATATAACATAAATTGGAGTTATGATTCATCTAAATTGACTTATCCTATTTATATTCAGTTAATTGCTACATTAGGGGTGTATGACCATGTTTTTTTATTACTGGATCATTCGGATTCTATTGTGCATCGACCAAAAATTGGTACTAAATATAATGAATTGCCTGAGGGAACATGGGTTTGCGATCCATGGGCAGATATTGTTTGTCTGGCAGAAAATTATAATGATAAGTGGAAGAATAAGATGATGGAATGGAATCATCAGGGTATGTGTTTAATGTTAAAAAAAACACCGGAATCACCTTCTTCAGAAAGCTTTTCTCCTTTAAAAAAGTATACTTTTAACACCATCCAATGTAGTACTAAACAAGTTTATAGATTATCAGCCATACACAATAATGGTGAAGTGGAAAATATAATTTAAATTATTAAAATTAAATTATTTATTATATTGGTTATATTTAATTTATTAATGGTGGCTTACTATGATTGAATCTATTTTAAATGATGCAGTAAAGTATTCTAGGGAGATAATAAATGCAAAAGCAGGTAATAAATACTATTTTGATATGGATCTTGTGAAAGAAAAAGGAAGTGTTAAGTTAAGTTTATATAATCCTGAAATAAAACAAGGAGTACATGATCGGTATGAATATTCTCGAAAACTTGTAGATGATTCAATAGAAGATAGTAAGGAAGAAATTAATTATCTTAAAGGTAAGATTAAGGAGTGTAACTCTGTTTATAAAGATTTCTATCAAGCCATTATGTATGGTGGGAAGATAGATGAGAAGAGTACAAAACAAAGAAATGATATTAGGAATAAATTTTATGAAAAAGCATTATATGAAAAATTATTTAATGATGAAAAATCAGAGATGACAACGAGTGCTTATGAAAAATTATATAACTATGAAGTGCGTGAAAGTAAAAGGCATTTAATTACTGGGACTTGCCCTGACTACAGTAATAATGCTTTTCATTATCTAATGCATCAGCGTGTTGATGATATCCTTAAATTTTTTAGCACAGGGTTGATCAATAATAAACATGTTTATATTCAAATTGTTTGTACTGAAGGAATATATGACCATGTATTTATGACAATAGGTAGTTTTGATAACAATATGTTTAAACCTATGTTAGGGAGGTTATATCATGAATTACCGATAGATTTATGGGTGTGTGACCCTTGGGCAAATATTGTTTGTCGCTCAGATAAATATAATGATCTGTGGAAAAATAAAATGAATAAATGGCATTATGTCGGGAAATGCCTTGAATTAAAGATGCGTGTAATTCCAAAAGGGGAGAAAGCACCTCCTTCTGCAGAAAGTAGCTCACCTATAAAAAGAGACACATACCTTACTATCCAAAATAGTGTAAAAAAAGTAATTGGTTTAGGCGTTATATCTCCTGATAAAAGAATAACAATACAGGCATTATCTAAAGAGGAGTTACAGCGTAAAAAGAAAAAATCCCCGGAAGCATAGATAACCGCATATTTATAAAAACGGTGACTGTAGTGAGTGAGCACGGCTAACAAAGAGGCAACTTGAAAAACGAAGTGTGTAGGATGTTATATTCTGCGATCTTTAATCTATATATTGGTCAATAAAAAGGAGCGCATTTAATGCACTCCTTTAATTCATTGTGGTTCACATTTCCAATGCGTAGCGACTTTTAGTTGCTGTTACTGCTTTCCAGCTTGAAATTTCTTTTTCCTTCCGGTAACGGGCGGGAAGTATTATTTTCATTAACGGCGACATAAGTGAAAACAGCATCAGTGGCTCGATAACGTTGCCCGACGGGTTCAGAAGCGACTTTTTTCACCCAGACTTCAATATGAATGGTAATGGATGAATTCCCCGTTTTCAGACAACGGGCATAACAGCAAACGACGTCACCTACCGCGACCGGTTTTAGAAAACTGATGCCATTAACGCTGACAGTGACTACGCGTCCCATTGCAATTTCTTTTGCCAGAATGGCGCCGCCAATATCCATTTGGGACATTAGCCAGCCGCCGAAGATATCCCCGTTGGCGTTAGTGTCAGCTGGCATAGCCAGTGTACGGAGAACCAATTCTCCGTTTGGTAAGCATTGTTGTTGTGTCATTAGAAAAACTTGCTTTATTTGGTGAAGACAACAATACCTGCCAATAATCCGGCAGGTATCCATATGAAAATCATTGTTATTATTCTTGTTCGCGGGGCAGATGGCGGTAGATATATATCACACTCAATACGGTAAAGACCAGTGTTAATGCCGTTAGCCCGAATACTTTAAAATTCATCCAGACATCCATTGAGAGCCAGAAAGCGACATAAATATTTGCTAATGCGCAAAGGATAAAGAAAACTGCCCAAGCGGTATTCAGTTTGTTCCAGATTGCATCAGGTAACTCCAGTTCTTTACCTAACATTTTTTGGATTAATGGTTTTTTCATCACCCACTGACTGACAAGCAGAGCCAGTGCAAAAATGGCATAAATGACGGTTACTTTCCATTTAATGAATAAATCGCTATGGAAGGTTAAAGTCAGTGTGCCGAAGACAGCGGTTATTGCAAATGTAATTAAAGATGATTTTTCAACTTTGCGATACATCACATAGGTGATAACAACAGCTAATCCTGTAGCAGCGATCAATGCGCCTGAAGCATAGAAAATGTCATACATCTTGTAGACGACAAAAAAAACGACTAATGGTAAAAAATCGAGAAGTTGTTTCATAAAATTAGCTCACTGTAATACACATGATGGCAGGTTTCTGAATTTATGCCAGAGTGTATCAGATCTTAATAAAATGGTTTAAAGAAAAAGATTGTCAAGGAAAGGGAAGCGTTGTGGGCTTTGATTTGACCTAGCATTATACTGTATCTCGTTTATGAGAGGTCTGTATTTCTAGATTGTATAAGATGACTGATTATATAACTCATTGATTGCTTGGTGATGAATCGTGTAAACCGTTGCGTAAGGCCATGTTGAGGAAAACTATGCTGGGGAAAAGGTTATATCGCTGGATGCCGGGCTTGGAGAGTCTTTGTAATTATCGGAAAGAGTATTTTAGCCATGATATACGAGCAGGCTTATCGGTTACCGCAGTCGCTTTACCTGTTGCCATTGCTTATGCTGAATTAATGGGCATAAGTGCCATCATTGGTCTGTATGCCTGTATTTTACCAATGTTTGTTTATGCGCTGTTCGGGACATCCCGCCAGTTGATCATCGGCCCCGATGCGGCAACGTGTGCTGTTATTGCCGCTGCGGTCACTCCTCTGGCTTTTGGAAATGCCGATGTTCGCTGGCAGCTTGCCATTATAATGACATTAATGACAGGCGTCTGGTGCATACTGGCAAGCCATTTTCGACTGGGAACATTTGCAGATTTTCTGTCGCGCCCCATCTTAAAAGGTTTTATCAATGGGGTTGCCATTACCATTATGGCGGGTCAGATTACTAAAGTATTCGGGATTTCTGGTTTGCCTTCGGAACTGATTGAGCAGTTGATTGCATTGCCGCATAAGTTACTGGAATCTCATTGGCCGACAATCGGCATGTCTGCAATGACCTTATTTGTCCTGCTAAGTGTTCGCTTCCTGCGTCCGGGATGGCCGGCTCCACTGTTGGCGATGATAATATCTACCTATGTAAGCTGGCAATTTCAGTTAAATCAGTATGATATTCAGATTGTGGGCTACATGAAAGATGGCTTGCCGATTGTGCCAATGCCTGAATTCGAGTTCGGTAGTCTCCGTGATTTAGTCGTACCTTCTATTAACCTTGCTGTTATCAGTTTTGTCAGTTTTATGATAACAGCGCGTAGTTTTGCCAGTAAAAACGGTTATCAGGTAGATGCCGATTCAGAACTACGGGCATTGGGTATTGCCAATATTGCTTCATCATTATCACAGGGATTTGCTGTCAGCGCGGCCAGCAGTCGTACCGCAGTCAATGATGCAGTCGGTGGCAAAACACAGATGGTATCGATAATTTCTGCAATCGCGATATTGCTGGTATTACTTTTTATGACGGAATTTCTGTCATATATTCCATTATCGTCATTGGGCATTGTGCTGATATTTTCTACATGGTCACTACTCGGATTAAGAAATATCTGGTCATATCGGAAACGTAATCGTCAGGCTTTTATATTATCCATTTTTACCCTTGTTGCTGTTTTATTAGTTGGTGTGATTGATGGGATTGGTTTTGCGGTATTATTGGGGTTATTACAATTTCTGCGCATTATTTTTCGTCCTTCTGATCAGTTGTTGGGGATAAATGAACAGGGAATGATCCGCTCTATCAATCAGGGTAACAATATCGAGCCGGTCGATGGCATCGTTATGTATCGTTTTAACTCACCTCTGACTTATTTCAATGCTGGCTATTTTAAAAAACGGGTTTTACAACATGTAAATAGTGCCTTCAGGCGTCCGGAGTGGTTGGTGGTGGATGCAACAGTCAGCTTTACCCACGATGATGTCAGTGTGTTTGCTGTACTGGATGAGTTGATTACTGAACTGAAAAGAAAACGGATAACGTTAGTGCTTGCCGGTCGTAGCACTGAATTGAAGAACTGGATAAAACAGAACAAACTCAGGCGTAGTGATGAGGATTTAATTATTGTTCCCGATCTTTATTTTGCTATTCGTTTAATTCAGAGTAAAAAACAAGCGGAAGAAAGCCTCGCTGAATAGTGCGAGGCTGTTGGTTTAATATTTATTAGTTTTGTGGATTAGTTTTGTGGTCTAGCCAGCATATACAAACGGAATAGATAAATCAGCAAGATGGAAGACAGCAGATTATTTACGGTTAATAAGGCGATTTCCGGCATTTTCGATAAGCCGAATACAACAATCAGCTTCATCGCAAGAAATAGTAAGACGGCAGGAATTAACAGGCGGAAATTATCGAATGCTAATCTCCAGCTTTCCTGCATGGATGCAAATACGCCTTTGCCTTTCTCAAGTAACAAAATCGGAGCAAATGCAAACCCGATAGAAAACAGAACCCCCGGGACGAACATCAAAGCGTAACCCACCTGAACTAACAGGGTACAAATAAGTACCAGTAAAAACATCTTAGGGAGTTGAGTCAACGACAGTTGACAGGCCTGTAGTGCATTAGCCTGATGCCCGTTTGAAATAGCACTGATAAGTATTAATACACTGGCAGTCAGCAGAGTATCACCAAAGATATTGGAAAATAAGATCCCGCCAGCGGTGCGCATAAGCATCAGTTGTGCTTCTGGGGTTAATTGTTCAATAACGTTTTTAATCCCTGAATTCCCTGACTCCCTCAGAGTATCTTGCATATCAGTCAATAACTTAAGTTGCTCACCATCAGGAATAAGAAGGTAATTGAGCAGTGTAGTCACCAACGCGGCTAAAACAGAGAGTATGACAATGTTCAACAATTGGTGTTTAAAAAAGTTGAGGCTGTCACGATACAGGGTATTTGCCGTGATGGGCATGTAAATGGCTCCTATCAGATAAAACAATAATGATATTCAATTGTACCTCGTTCAACGGATTATTGGATAGCGAAAAGATAAAGCTGATAACTATTGTACAATTTTATTTATCAAAATTGGGGCGCGGGCAAAAACGTTTTGGGCGTGTGTCTATTTATATGAGAGCTGTATTAATCCGGTGGTAGCTGGTCAAGCTCTGATAGCGATATATTCAGTTAACTTTGACTTGGATCAATTCAAAATATCCCATAGGTGAAATAATAAATTTGTAACCACTAAAACTAAATAAATGGGATCGATAATGAAAAAGATTTCTGCGCTTGTCTTGGCTGCGGCAACGCTGGCCCCATCATTGACTTTTGCCCATGAAGCCGGTGATTTTCTGTTCCGTGCAGGTACTGCGACGGTAAGACCGCATACCGGCTCTGAGAATGTATTAAGTTTAGGTTCGTTTGATGTAAATAATAATACGCAATTGGGTTTAACTTTCGGTTATATGATCACCGATAATATTGGTGCTGAATTACTGGCAGCAACGCCATTTCAGCATAATGTCAGTTTACCGGGTGCCGGTGAGATTGCGAGAGTTAAACAATTGCCGCCAACATTAATGGCTCAATATTATTTTGGTGAGACAGAAAATGCATTACGTCCTTATGTTGGTGTAGGGATCAATTACACTACATTTTTTGATGAGAAATTTAATAATAATACTACGGTAAAATCCGCCAATTTAAATAGTCTGGATTTAAAAGATTCCTGGGGTGTTGCAGGGCAGGTTGGTCTGGATTATCAACTTGATAAAAATTGGATGTTAAATACTTCACTCTGGTGGATGAATATCGAAACCGATGTGAAATTTAAAGTAGGTGATGAAGAACACAAATATAAAACTCGTCTTGATCCTTGGGTATTTATGTTTGGTGTTGGTTATAAATTTTGATGATTTGATACAGTTAACCTGTGTGTTTGATATGAGAACCAGTGGGGCATTATGTGCCCCTCTTTTTTCAATGAATTTTCTACAATATATCCGTTTGATCAGCGGAGTTTTATCGAGTTAATAACCGTTTTAACCCCCGGAACACTTCTTGCGATCTGAATAGCCTGCCTGACCTCTTCAGGAGAACGTGCAAAACCACTCAATTGAACACGTCCTTTATAAGTTTCTACATTAATATCATTGGAATTAAGATTTTTCTCTTCAAACAGAGCCGTTTTTATTTTCGTGCTGATTACTGCGTCATCAATATAGTTTCCTGTACTTTCAGTCGTTGCCGTTGGAGCACATGCTGATAGCATGGCGGCAATAACAGTTGCGATAAGGAATGCGGAAATGGACTGTAATTTTTTCATCATGGTTCTCCGTTGATGTCAGGCATAATTTTGCGAAATGCGTTTATACACTTCGTCTTTCAAGTCGCCTCTTTGTTGGCTGCGCTCGCTCACCCCTGTCACATAGTTATCTATGCTCCCGGGGATTTACTCTCTTGCCGCCGCGACGCATCTTGAAATCCATTGTATATATTGTTCTCTGGTATTGATTTTTAACACATTAATGTGACAAGGGCTTTTTACCGGGGAATAATGTGATAGCAGTAATTAAAAAGTATTGTTGAAGATAAGGGAACTTACAAATAAATTGGATTTATGTTTTGGATCATTTCCCCCACGAATTGGCTTATGGGGGAAAACGGCATTATCGCAGGGTGGCTGATTTCATTGAATGAACAAATATTCTGAGCTTTTCTAACATAATCTGAGGTTGATGTAAATTATGCTCAATGATATTAACCACCGCTGATCCTGAAATAGCCCCGGCCGCACCACTGTTAATGACAGATGTCACTTGGGCGGGTTCGGAAATACCAAATCCCTGTATAGCCGGAGCAGCACGGTATTCTTTGAGTTTGTTGACCAGCTCCGTCAATGGATTTTTCATTCTATTTTGTATACCGGTAGTACCTGCTCTGGATAACAGATAAGTGTAACCGCGTCCGAATGAAGCAATCTCGCGCAACAAATTATCATCTGCATTGGGTGGGCAGATAAAAATAGGGGCAATATCATATTTTATGGCTGCCGAGTAAAAAGGACGTGATTCAGATAATGGCACATCTGCAATCAACACAGAATCAACCCCGGCATGTTTACAGCGAGCGTAAAATTCATCGATTCCACTGTGAAATACCAGATTTGCATACATGAGCAGACCGATGGGGATCTCTGGATATTTTGCCCGAATCTGTGCCAGTAATTCAAAACAACGTGTTGGCGTAACATGAGAAGACAGAGCACGCAGGTTAGCATTCTGGATAGTCGGCCCGTCTGCCAGAGGGTCGGAAAAGGGAATACCAATCTCCAGTGCGTCAGCGCCGCCAGCAATGAGAGCATCAATGATATCTAAGGATAATTCAGGATTAGGGTCACCGAGAGTCACAAAAGGAACAAAAGCCCCCTGATTTTGTTTCTCTAATTTCTTGAATAGCAATTCATAACGTTCCATCAGATTTCCCCCCTGGATTTCAAAATATCGTGAACAGTAAAGATATCTTTGTCGCCGCGACCGGATAAATTGACGATGAGTAATTGTTCTTTATCCGGTTCTTGCCGGATCATTTTCAAGGCATAGGCGAGGGCATGTGAAGATTCTAAAGCCGGGATAATTCCCTCGTTGAGACACAGAGCTTTGAATGCATCCAGTGCTTCATCATCTGTGATGGAAACATAATCTGCTCTCCCGATGCTGTTCAGGTAGGCATGTTGGGGACCGACGGAAGGAAAGTCTAATCCGGCAGAAATGGAATACGACTCTTCTATTTGCCCATCTTCTGTCTGCATAATTGGTGATTTCATGCCAAAGTAGATGCCCAGTTTCCCGTGTTTTAATGGTGCGCCATGTTCACCGGTTTCGATGCCATGCCCCGCAGGTTCAACGCCTATCAGGCGTACATGAGTTTCCGGAATAAATTCTGCAAATAAGCCGATAGCATTTGAGCCACCACCAATACAGGCAATAACCGCATCGGGCAGGCGTCCTTCCTTTTCCAGGATCTGAGCTTTGGCTTCTTCGCCAATCATGCGCTGGAATTCACGCACCATTGTTGGATAAGGATGCGGGCCAGCAGCAGTGCCAAGCAAATAATGCGCTTTATCATAGCTGCCGGACCAGTCACGCATGGCTTCGTTACAGGCATCTTTCAGTGTTGAAGACCCACTGTGAACGGGAATGACTTCTGCCCCCATAAGACGCATACGGAATACGTTGGGAGACTGGCGTTCAATGTCTTTTTCCCCCATATAGATACGGCATTTTAAACCAAGAAGGGCGCATGCCAGTGCGGTTGCAACCCCATGCTGACCGGCACCTGTTTCGGCAATGATTTCTTCTTTTCCCATTCGTTTTGCCAGTAATGCCTGCCCTAATACCTGATTGGTTTTGTGTGCTCCGCCATGAAGTAAATCTTCACGTTTCAGATATAAACGGGTTTTCGTGCCTTTGGTTAAATTCTGGCATAGTGTCAAAGCTGTCGGGCGACCCGCATAATTTTTCAGTAAGTGATGAAATTCCTGCTGAAATTCAGGATCATTTTTTGCCTCGATAAATGCGTCTTCTAATTGATCAAGGGCAGGGACGAGAATTTGGGGGACGAATTGCCCGCCAAAATCACCAAAATACGGATTTAATTTACTCATTATTTTCGTTTTCCACTTTCTGTCTGAATATTATTCCCATTCAACTTCAAGGTGCGTGTGATATCTTCCCGCGACGCGGGGAGATATCAGGACTCGCCTCATATTACCTGCTGGAACTTGAAGTTTAGCGAGTAGAGTTGTCTGAAATATTACGGGTAGCAGCGTAATTGTTGGAAGACTTGTTTTATTTTCTGACTGCTTTTAATCCCGGGTTGGAGTTCGACACCGGAATTAAAATCCAGTCCGTAACACCCTAATGCGGCGGCCTGCCGACAGTTTTCAGCATTTAAACCACCGGCGAGAACACTGTTATGTTGGAAACGTTTATCAATTAACTTCCAGTCAAATGTCTTTCCTGTACCGCCGAAACCATTATCCAGTAATAAGTGATCAATATTGGAGAGGCTGGAAAATACTTCAATTTTCGACATATCAACGGATTTCCAGATTTCACAGTGTTCCGGCAGTAAAGAACGAAGCGCATCAATGTAGTTCTGATCTTCATTACCATGTAATTGAACCGCCGTCAGTGAAAGCGCCCGGGCAGTCTGGCAGACAAAATTAACGGGCTGATTCTGGAATACGCCAACATATAATAAAGGAACTTCATTAATAATTTCTTGTGCTTGTTGCTGGCTAATTCTGCGTGGTGATTTTTCAGCAAAAATCAGGCCGCCATACACAGCTCCCGCCTGTAATGCCGCTTTTGCATCCTGTGGACGGGTCAAACCACAAATTTTATTGTCACCCAGAATTAAGCGCCGTAATGCAAGATCCAAATCGGACTGAGCCATTAAAGCACTGCCAATCAGAAAACCGTGCGCACATTCGCTTAAATCGCGTACCTGCTGGTGGCTGTGAATGCCTGATTCGCTAATAACGATAGTCTCTTTTGGCAAACCGGCTGCCAGCTTGCGGGTACGTTGTAAATCGATGGACAGATCGCGCAGGTCACGGTTATTGATGCCAATGACTTTTGCTCCCAGAGCAATTGCCCGGCTGCGTTCAGCCTCATTACTGACTTCCGTTAATACGCCCATATTAAGGCTATGCGCCAGAGCGGCGAGTTCGCGGTAGGCGTCATCGTCAAGTACGGAAAGCATCAGCAGGATGGCATCTGCCTGATAATAACGAGCCAGATAAACCTGATAGGGATCAATGATGAAGTCTTTACACAAAACAGGCTGGTGTACGGCTCCACTGACCATACGGAGAAAATCATAACTGCCCTGAAAATATTTTTCGTCGGTCAGTACTGAGATCGCAGCCGCATAAGGCTGGTAAGTTTTAGCAATGCGTACCGGATCAAAATCAGACCGAATTAAACCTTTTGAAGGGGACGCCTTTTTACACTCTAAAATAAAAACGGTCTGTTTGTGTGTCAGCGCCTGATAAAACCGGCGATGGCTCGGTACAACAGAATCCAGAAAACTCTCCAGCGGCTGTTCAGCCTTACGGGTGATAAGATATAACGCCTTATCCTCAACGATTCTCTGTAATACATTACTTTTCATGATTAAATCCCTGCTGCTAGTGCGATCACTTTTTCATAGGCCCGGCCGCTGTAAATCGCATCCAATGCCTGTTGCGTATTTTGCCGTAAATCTTCCTGACCATGTATTTTCATTAAAAGCGCAACATTGGCAGCCACCGCATCGACATGCGCTTTTTTACCTTGCCCTTGTAATAATAAGCTCGTCATATGGCGATTTTCTTGTGGCGTTCCCCCACTGAGTGATGACATCGGGTGATTTTGCAGCCCAAAGTCTTCTGCTGTTAACTGATATTGGATAATTTCACCTCGGTTAAGTTCAGCAATTTGAATCGGAGCGTGTAAAGCAACTTCATCCATGCCCCCGCTATGTACGACGGCAGCCCGCTGATAGCCCAATACCTGTAATGTTTGGGCAATAGGATTCACTAATTCCGGGCTGTAAACACCTATCAGGGCAAGAGGCGGGCGGGCAGGATTAATTAACGGACCGAGTACATTGAACAAAGTACGGGTTTTCAGTTGTTGGCGAACGTTAACTGCATGGCGAAATCCGCTGTGATACTGTGGGGCAAACAGAAAGCAGATACTAATTTCATCCAGTGCCCGGCGGGATTCTTCAGCACTGGCATTGAGTGCGATACCAAATTCAGCCAGTAAATCAGATGATCCTGAGCTGCTGGAAATGCTGCGATTGCCATGTTTTGCCACTTTAAGGCCGCAGGCGGCTGCAACAAAAGCGCTGGTTGTTGAAATGTTGATGCTGTTTGTTCCATCACCACCGGTTCCGACGATGTCACAGAAAGGGTAGTCAGGACGTGGAAATGGAGATGCATTGGCTAATAGTGCCTGTGCAGCCCCGGCAATTTCCTGAGGCTGTTCACCGCGGAGTTTCATACTGACTAATACGGCCGCGAGTTGAGGATCGCTCAGTTCACCGCAAATAATAGCCGTAAAAAGTTTTTGGCTTTCTTGCTGGGTCAGTGCTTGTGCACTAAACAGTTTTTCTAAAATTAATTGCATTTTCCCATCCTCCCTTTTATTGCTCCGATTCCGGCGAATTTAGCGCCCATGCCAGTGTTTGCTCAAGCAAGTGGGTTCCTTGTGTTGTCAGGATGGATTCAGGGTGAAACTGAAATCCACAAACGCGGTGACCGTCATGACGAACCGCCATTACTGTATCGTGACAATAAGCGGAAACAACCAGTGTTGCCGGAATGTTTACACCCACCAGTGAGTGATAACGGGCAACGGGAAGCGGGTTAGGTAAACCGGAAAACATAGCCAGCCCATCATGAGTCGCTAATGTTGATTTACCGTGCAGAATTTCACTGGCGGCTGAGATAGTGCCACCATAGGCTTCGATAATGGCCTGATGCCCGAGGCAGATACCGATCACGGGGATTTTTCCGATAACCAGTTGAAGTAATTGTGGCATACACCCGGCTTCTGAGGGTTTTCCGGGGCCCGGAGACAGCATTAGTAATGGTGATACCATACTTTCCAGTTGAGCCATGATTATCTCGGTGGATACCGTATTACGGTAGATAATAACCTGATGACCCCCACAGCGGAGTTGATCCACAAGATTGTAGGTAAAAGAGTCAACATTATCGATCAGAAGAATATTTGCCATCAGAATGTTACCTCCGTGTTATGAGCCTGAGCGATAGCGTGAATGACAGCTCTGGATTTGCTCTGGGTTTCCTGAACTTCGGATTGTGGGACGGAATCCAGAACGATACCGGCGCCGACCTGAACGGTCGCTTCTCCGTTTTCTACATAGGCAGAGCGAATCACAATGCATGTGTCAAAATCCCCTATGCCAGTGAAATAACCCACTGCACCAGCATAGCTGCCCCGACGTTCATTCTCATATTGTGCGATAAGTTGCATCGCCCGAACCTTAGGCGCACCTGTCAGTGTTCCCATATTCATGCAAGCCTGATAGGCATGGAAAATATCCAGATCATGGCGTAGTTTCCCGACTACCCGGGAAACAAGATGCATAACAAATGAATAGCGGTCAACTTTCATTAAATCAGCAACGTAGCGGCTACCCGGTTCACAAATACGGGCTATGTCATTACGGGCTAAATCAACTAGCATGACATGTTCGGATAATTCTTTAGCATCGGTACGCATTTCCAGTTCAAGCCGGCTATCCAGATCGGCGTTTAATTCACCACTGGTATTGCGTCCACGGGGACGTGTGCCTGCGATTGGATAAATTTCAATTTGCTGGCTGTCGGCATCATATTTAAGGGCACTTTCGGGAGAAGCGCCAAACAGACAAAAATCCTGATCCTGCATGAAAAACATATACGGGCTTGGGTTTAGTTTTTTCAGAGTGTGATAAGCATTCAGTGGGGCTGGGCAGGGTAGTGTAAAACGCCGGGATGGAACGACCTGAAATATATCACCACGCCGGATAAACCCCTGTAATTGCTGAACGATGTCGGCATATTGCTCATCACTCCGGTTACAGGAAATTTGTATATCAGGTAATGTTACGGGCGTTAAGGGTTGACGAGGCTGAGAAATGATGTTTTCCAGTGCAGATAAACGTTCGTCAAGGCGCTGTTCCTCTGCTTTTGATTCACCGAATAATGTCGTTTGCAACAGTGTGTGCTGATGTTGATGGTCGATCACCATCATGGTTTCTGCCAGATAAAAACAGAAATCAGGGCAACGTTGAGAGGTTTTGAGTATGGGAAGTTGTTCAAATTCTGCGACTAAATCATAGGAAAATAATCCGCCTGCAAAAATGGCATCAGAATCTTCAGCTAGGGTCGATAATTGAGTCAGAGCACGTAATGCATCAAAAACAGAATCGGCTTTTAAACGGCTGTCTTCATCTAAATTTTCGTTAATAACAGGAAATTGAGCCTGAAGAGTATGTGTTCCGAGAGTGATCTGGGCTTTTTCGGATAGCAGGTTGGCTAAGGTAGGCAGCAGATTTCTGCCATTTTCAGTCAACGCCGCAAAATCCACTTGTCGAGAATTAGCAGTAATACGCATAGCACTATCAATAATCAGTATGCTTTTGATCGCATTTTTACTGTTAACTTCCGCTGACTCTAACAATAATGTGGCTGGCCGATTATTGCATAATTCATTGAAAAGCAACGTTGGATCAGACTGGTAGACTGACTCTCGTTGATTTATCGAAATATTAAATTCCTTTCCCATCATACCCACCTCTTTTGTTATCTTTTTCTGCAGAAAATTGGTATAAAAAAACCCGCTTTTCAGAGCGGGTTATTGGCACTTTAGATCTCAACTTATGTGTGCTACTCAACCGCCCTGAATGGGAAGCCGAGCCACCAACGCATGTTTTGAGCTGCTTTCATAAGTGTGAGCATCGTAAGTGCCTTGTTAAAGTAGAGTGTTAGTAATATGTGTTCAACAAGCAAATCTTACGTACTAGTAAACTAGTTCTTCGTTTGCTTGTCAACCGTTTTTTGATGTATTTTTCTTCTGTGTATATTGAATGGGTTATATCGATCAGTAGTTTAAATCTATAACAGATGGCTCATTTTTTATAAATGCAATTGGTTGAATTTTATTCTTTATGAATTTATTGTGAATTACTTCTGTTGTTTTTCATCAACGGCATTATTTTTTAATGAGCTATTATCTTATGAAAAAAATAAACTTATATGCCATGTTGTTTTTTATTATTACAACTTTTTTTCATAACTCTAGTGCAATTGATTTAGATAAAAATGTTATTGTTCCCTATAAGATAAATAACCAAGATAATCCGCCGGGAAAACTATTTTTAGTGCCTCCTTCTTATTATTATAATGTGACGATTAAGAATGGGAGTAAATATGATAAATTAAATCTTTATAGAAATGATGACCATTGTATGTATAATTCAGGAGAAAAAAATATTGATTTGCAGGCAGGGGACAAAAAAACAGAACAAATTGAAATTAGAAACAGCGTTTTTTCTTTTCCTGTATGTTCTCAAGTAGCAAAAAGCATTAGTTGGACAGCAACAACTTATTTTAATAATAAAGAATATAAAAGTTGCTATGTTGATTTGACTTTTTCTTATAATCCGTTCCCGCTCCTCGGCCCAGGGATGGGTTGGTTTTACCATGTTGATACAGGGCGGGGATGTGGACTAGAAGTTTCCGCAGATTGTGGTGGTAATAATTGTTTAAATAATGATGGTACGCCTATTGCAAACGATTATAACATTACTATTACTATAAAAGATGATAATGATCCGAAGCCGCCAAAGCCAAGTTGGGATCCGCCGAAAATTACTTATCCTGACTGGGATGCAAGGTCACAAAATAACTATACAACAATTTTAGGAAAAGGACGTAATAAGGATGGAAGTTGGCCTGAGCTTTCCAGCGATTTTGATTATTCTGGGAACAATATTTATTATCCTACTCGGCCTACAGGTGATGCAGATAATTGGAAGGGACAAATTTGGTGGCCTTGTGAAATCCAAAGTTTCATTGTAATTAAAGACGTAGTTAATGCTGGTGTAATGTTATATGGTCCCTGGTGTGGTACAACGATTACTTCAATGAAAGATGGGCAAACTATCCCTGCCGGAAAATACAGTTTATCTGGTCTGGTTAATAGCGGTACGATTGATGAAGCAAAACGTATGCAGGTTAAAATTACGGGTTATAACCGCAATGGGACGATTTACTCACCAACAAAGAGTTATACGCCGACTGTTGATACGGAGACAAGTAAATGGAATCTGGAAGGCCTAGAGGCTGTTTGCTCCATTCAATATAAAGCTTCTTCATCTGCGTCCTCAGATACTGGTATGGTATCAAGGATGCCCGGTCTATCAGAAGTCAATTATTCTGCACAAAGTTGCCCGGCAAATATAACCAGCCCGAAACCTAATTCCACTGTTGACAATAACTATATTACCGTTTCAGGGAAAGGCCATACTGAAGATGATAAAGGTTGGCCTGCTTGGCCTGAGCTTGTTACCAGTTTCGATAGCAACAGTTATTCAACTCAGCCTACAGGTGATGGCGATAATTGGACTGCACATCTCTGGATGCCGTGCGGTATTACCGGCACAGTGAGTATTGCTGATATGGGAAACTCCGGTGTCACGTTTAATGGTCCCCTATGTGGAGAAACGATTACTTCAATGCAGGATGGGCAAATTATTACTCCCGGAAAATACAGTCTATCGGGTCGGATAAATAGCGATACAGCTGATGATGAAAAACATATGCAGGTTCAAATTACGGGTTATAACCATGATGGGTCGATTTATTCACCAACCAAGAGTTATACGCCGAATGTTGATACGGATACAGGCGAATGGAATCTAGAAGATATAGAGGCCGTTTGTTCCATTAATTATAAAGCACTGGTCTCCGACCCTTCATCAGAATTACAGGCCACTCATCAATCTCTCTTACCCGGAGGAATGCCCGGTAAAAAAGAAATAAGTTATTCTACGCAAGCCTGTTCTGTAAAGATAACTCAGCCGGAAAACGAGGAACTTGTTTCTTCAGACATTCAATATACTCAAGATACACAAAATATTCCAATTAAAGGTACGGTAAATGACGGGATCTTCGTCTATGTATCATACGATACTGGTGCTTCAGAGTCCTCACAATCGCCTGCCAGTTTTGCTAATGGTGATTGGAGCTATGAAGCTCAGGAAGTACCAATGGGTTTTATCACCATTAGCGCTGTTGGAAAAGACTCATCTGGTAATCTCCTTACCAATGAGAATGATAAAGTGGTAATACTGAGCTCTAAAAATTTTTCTGTATCACATCAAAACGACAGTGTTTATACAGAATTTTATGGAACATCTTTACCAACTATTGACGATGAAGAAAAATTTATAAATGCTGAAGTTGAAATATCACTTGATGGATTTGGTCTGTTAGAAGAAGCTAAATCTGATAAAAACGGTAATTGGAAATATGAATATAAAAATTATGCAAGTAGAGGGCAATATACATTTACCTTTGACGAAATGTCTAGTGATGATAATTATGAAGGTAGAGGTAAAAAAACTCTTAAATGTACAGGTAGCGATCGTGGAATGATTTGCGTTACTCAAAATTAATCATCGCCTTAATATTTAAGGAGATTGGAATGATTATTGTTAGAACTCTATTTATATTATTATTGTATTTTTTACATTTTAGTCATTCACTTGGTCATTCACTTGCCGAAAGTGAATTAAAATCCCCCCCCTTGAAAGCTATTGCAGGAGGAGAGGAAAGTTGTAAGGATACTGGTAGTGATAAATGCAAATCTTGGGTTGTGAATATTTATTACATTGATAATAATAATAAAGAACATCCTTTATGTACTGGGTCATTGATTGCACCAAACTATGTTTTAACCGCAGCACATTGTAAACAAGAAAAAGCCAAAAGTTATTATGTGGTTAGTGCATATGATAAAGCAAAAAAAGTTTCTGCATCCGCCACTAATTTTCATATAGGCGTTGCTATAGATGATAAACATGATTTCGCGATTCTAGAGTTGAATAACCCATTGAAATTAGATGAAAAATATGGTCGTGTTCGTCGGTTTTTCAATTATGATGCAGCTTATGAAAAATTAAATAGCACTTATTATCAAGCTTCTGTCTATGGATATGGTGTTAGAGGAATTGATAAAACAACCGGAAAGCAGCAACTTAATAGTGATAACTCACAATACCGTGCTGATGTTGTTATTATTTCTCCAGCTCGTGATACACAGAATAAAAATGGATTGATTATAAAAGCAAATCAAAAAGAGGGACTAAAACCAGGAATAATTCAACAAGGTGATTCTGGAGGTCCTATTATATGGAACGATACAATTATTGGTGTTTCTTCCTTTGGGTTTGATGCTTTTAATGTAAATCAGGAAAGTGATAATAGACGTAATTATCCTTTTTCAGCAATATCAGATGTCACCGGGAAGCATAATGATACTGGTTTTGTAAAAAAAATTTATCCGGGTGAATGGTTTTCTCAAATCATGAAACAAATATGGATTGATAATCCAGATTGGAATGCTCATTTAAGAAAACGAGGTCAGGATATTCTTGTTAAGGGATGGGGTAAGAAAGGAAGTAGAATTGAATTAATTTATTCTATTGATAAAAAGGAAGACAAGACAGTAGAATGTAAGAATCCTGTTGGTGTTGATGGCAAATGGGAATGCTCTATTCCACATAATGATGTTTTTACAGAAGATGTAAATAAAGAAGATGAATATTATGTAATTATTAAAGCAAGAGAATTATCCGGTAGAGGGTTACTATGGAGAGAGGACATTGTACAGGCAAAAATCCCCTCCATTTCGAATGAGTTTGGTATAGTTTATCCAGCAAATAAATCAATTGTGTCTACTGAAGATTTTACAATACGTGGATATGCTGATCCTGAGTCAATGGTTGAACTTGTTCTGAAATCTAATATAGAAGAAGATGTTGAATTCACTCAAGACAAAATATGTAAAGGCATTAGAGATAATAACCTAATAAAAACAACAGACTATGGATTTTGGTCGTGTACTATAAATCATTCAGTTATTAAAAAAATTGATAGTCCGAGTGAGGAAAGGCCATGGAATTATAAAATAACAGCCGCTCAAAGGAGTAATAATTTAAATGTTTATGATCAAGTTGATATACTTTTTCAGCCAAAAAAAAATAAAAAACCAGAGATTGCAAATATTAATACTAGTAATGAAAAATATAACAAGGAGTTATCTTTTAACTTAAATTTAGATAATGGGTCAATATTTTTTTGTTTTTTTAATCAGGTGGATTTGAATTGTGGTAATGATAATAATAAGGATAAAAAATTTATTCTTAATAAATTACGTAGTGAGAAAAATAGCGAAGATTCGATGGTAAATATCTTTGCAATACAGAATATTGATAATGTTGATCCGCTTGACTCAGTATTATGGAACCAAAAATTAAGAGTGGGAGGGTATTTAAGTCCAAGATTTGATAAAAAAAATGATATTAATAATCCGTCAAATGAAAATATTAAAAAATTTGAAGGCCATGGAGGTGATAAAAACACATATACTTCACCAAATGGTGATGTGATTTTACCATCCGAATATTCTATCTACATGAAAGATGAGGGTAAAGAAACTTTCTCTCCGATAAAATTAGATGGAACTCAAGATTTTTTGCCTATTTCACTAGAAAATAGTCCTCCTACTTGGAAGATTAAATTACCAGATATTCAATTAAAAGACGGGCTTTACTATATCGAAGTGGCGGATAAATATCATCCATTGGGACTGAGGGAATTTAAAAAATATTGGGGAAGTTCACCTTTTGACAGAAGTTATTTTCTGATAAAAACACCTGAAATTGAGACTAAAACACCTTCCAAAGGAGAGACGATTACTGAAGGAACGCCAAGTTATGTAACTGGTAGTTCTAATGTTCCCGGCGATGAAGTTGATGTTAAAAGGCGTAAAATAGATCATTCTTTATTTAAATCGGAGGAGAATAACCAAAATCTGGCTAAAGAGACGACTATTTGTACCGGAGCGGTTGTCAGTGACAATGGTAATTGGGAGTGTGAAGATCCAATCATTTTTCCTGTGGGAACTTATGAAATAACTGCCGAATTAATGAAAAAAGGTAAAGTTGTTGCCAAGGATACTACACGTCTGACTATTGAAGATGATGATCCGGATGACCCGGATGATCCGGACAAGGAAAAATTTGAAGTAGAGAATCCTAAAGATAAGTCAACGGTTGATCCGGATAATCCCATTCGCATTTCTGGCTCATTAAGTGGCTCAGGAGGCAGTGGAGGTGGAGGAGGTTTTGGTGGCTTTCTCAGTGAAATATCTGGAGCGATTTTCGGCAGCGTTTCTTCATTAGCTAACTCTCTATTCAGTACTGGCCTTGGTTACTTTTGGAATTTGGTTATTCAGCCTGATGCTATTTCAGGTGGAGATACTTATACGATCAAATTACAGGAAACACATAATAAAGCACATGTCGGAGATCCTATCACTTGGCATTTTACTGTCCCTATACGTATTACCTCTCCTGCCAAGGGTGCTCAATATAGGCTAGATGATGGGATATCCATTGAAGGTCAGGGAAGCCCTAATCAATTAATTATCGTTACAGGGGCAAAAGAATTTTTACCGCCAAAAAATATGACACTCCCGAGATCTAATGAGGGAATAATCTGTTCTGCTACTGTGGATTCAAAAGGGAAATGGGCCTGCCCTAATCAACCTGTATTATTGGCATTAAATGAAGGGACGTTTTATATTTATGCGGCTCAGTATAAAGAAACAGAATCGACGGCATTTGGGGGGAATTATGAAAGAACGTCTCAGGTTACGCGCAGATATGTCGTCGCCAAAACAAAAATAGATATTACTTATCCTACTCATGGCGCAAAAATAACGACTCTCCCTTTTACAATTGAAGGCACGGGGGAAGAAAATGCAAACGTATACATCAAAGGGTTTGGTAATGCTAAAGATTGTATTACCACTGTTGAGGCATCAGGGAAATGGTCTTGTGGGCCTTATCACCCGGAAGAGGGGAAATATACCGTATCCGCAGAGCAGTTTATTGATGATACACAAAATTCACATTCATCCGTTTCTTTTGAAGTCCAGACTAAAACCACTCAATCAGTGGCTATCACGCAACCACATAACGGTGGCTTATATCAGTATCGCGCAAATATCTTGCCAACGGGTACCGGAGTACCGGGAACGGTAATATGTCTGGATATAAAAGAATTGGCGCAGGTTTGTCAGAATGGCATCACTGTAGATGATAAAGGGCATTGGCAAGGAATCAGCGGTTTAGATACCTCCGCCAAGGGAGAACAGAAATTGGTAGCAACCGCCTTTTTGGATAAGGCGAAGCAATCCACCGCAAAAGTAGCATTTTATGTGGGAGAAGATGCACTAACAGTACAGTTCCCTAAAGAAGACGAAGTGATAAAAACCCCTTCATATACTTTTAGTGGCACGATGCAGGAGAATGTTAACTCAGTGACAGTCAAAGCATTCGCTGATCATGATGAGTGCTCCGCGAAGCTCAATAAACATAATTATACATGGACATGCGGGCCTTATAGTTCTGTGCCGGGAGATTATCATGTGACGGTTGTGGATGATATCGGCTCCCATGTTAATCGGAGTTTTAAAGTGCGCTATGGGAATAATTTGCAAATGCGCATACTGACACCCGAAGAAGGGGCGCAAATCAAAACTCCAACCTATACCATCACCGGTAAAGGACAAGTTGGTGCTCTTATCACCGTACATATTTCAGACACACTGGTTGCAGACACGCTGAGTTGTAGTGTTTATGTTGATGAATATCAGAATTGGTCTTGTCCGGTAATGGAATCAATTCCGGGCACATATAAGCTCAAGGCCCAGCAATGGGTAGATAATGTGGCATCAGGGAAGCCTGTTATACGCAATTTTGATGTGATCTATATGCGCGATATTACGATTAATCCTGTGGCTGATCCTATCTGTACAGCCTCAAATGAAACTATTTCTATTCCAATTACAGGTACAGCAACAAAAGGTGCTGATATTTCTTTATCAGTAGGTGGAAATGCCCATAAATGCGGCCCTGTACAAGTTTCAATAACAGATGGATCATGGAGCTGTACTCTGGAGAATGTAGCGCCGGGAATGTATCAGGTAAAAGCGAAGCAGACTATTACAGTGAATGGTCATACCTATGAAAATAAGAAAGTAGATGATGTGAATGCGGCTATTTTGAATATCTCCCAACCAGTAAATGAGGGGATTCTTTCTGCATATAGTGCTCCAATAGATACGCCTATAGGGGGGTATTCACAACCGAAAATGGAAGTGTCATATGATATCCTGAGTTATGGAGAGAGTCATATGTGTCATAGAGCTAGCGAGACAATGATATCAGGAAATGTTAGTACAGGTAGCACAAGTGCTGATGATAAGGGGTACTGGAGTTTTGATGTAAACCTTAAACATTTCGGCTGGTACAAATTAACAGTTTCTAGTTCGGGAACATTTTGTGGGAAACCCATTCAGGCTGAAAGTAAGTTTTGTTATCATCGATATATGAAATAAATGCCTTATCTTTTTATTGCTACTTATTGCTACTTATTACTACGATTCGATAAAAAATAGAAACAATGGATAGCCATGTTATTTTGACCCTATCGAACCTGATATGATTATCATCGTTTGATAGGGTTTCTCTTTTTCATCTAAATAACGAAGTCTATTCGGCATTTAGCCCCTGCAACCGCCATCACTGTGTTATCATTCCCGCTTTGTACGTCATATCGCCTGATAGCTGATAGACAGTGCGCCTGCTTTTCATCCAACACACAGGTAAAGAACAATGACTGAAGCCATTAGTGAAATGACAAAACGCTATGATCTACATAGTCATACGACTGCTTCAGACGGCGTTTTATCACCTGAACAGCTCGTGGACAGAGCGATTTCCATGGGCATTCATGTACTGGCAATGACGGATCACGATACAACGGCAGGTATTCCAACGGCTTTGAACCATATTAGGCAGAATCAGCTGCCTCTGGCGTTGATCTCCGGCGTTGAAATTTCGACGTTATGGCAAAATATGGAAATTCATATTGTCGGGTTAAATGTTGATATTAACTCTGTTGCCTTAAAAACATTCCTGTCTGATCAGGTTCATTTAAGAAAAGAGCGAGGCATTGAAATCGGGCATCGGTTAGCTAAAGCGGGCATTCCCGATGCTTGGGAAGGTGCATCCCGGCTAGCTAATGGTGGACAGGTCACTCGTGGGCACTTCGCCCGTTATTTGATTGAAGCGGGGATCGAGCCGACAATTCAGCGGGTTTTCAAAAAATATCTGGCGAAAGGAAAAATCGGTTATGTTCCGCCTCAATGGTGTACAATCGAGCAGGCAGTTGAAACCATTCATCAGGCCGGAGGACAGGCAGTGATTGCTCATCCCGGTAGATATGGTTTGTCAATGAAATGGCTGAAACGCTTAATTATCTGGTTTAAACAACATGGTGGTGATGCAATGGAAGTTGCACAATGCCAACAAGCACCTAATGAAAGGCAACAACTTGGTCAACTGGCAAGAGAATATGGGCTGAAAGTATCATTAGGGTCTGATTTTCACCAGCCTTGTTCATGGATAGAACTCGGTCGTAATTTGTGGTTACCCGGTGATGTTGTACCGATATGGCACGATTGGTCACAGGACGGGGCTGCATCGAAGTAGAGGTTATTGTTATGAGCCAGTTTTTTTATATCCATCCTGATAATCCACAGACGCGTCTTATTGACCAGAGTGTGGAAGTATTAAAAAAGGGCGGAGTTGTTATCTATCCTACTGATTCAGGTTATGCCATTGGCTGCTGCCTCGAAAACAAGGAAGCAATGAACCGTATATGCCGTATTCGTCAACTGGATGGACGGCACAATTTTACGCTGGTATGTCGTGATTTATCAGAAATTGCGACTTATGCCCATGTAAGTAATCAGGCATTCCGGCTAATTAAGAATAATACGCCCGGTAATTACACATTTATTTTACAGGCAACAAAAGAAGTACCACGCCGTTTAATGAACGAGAAGCGTAAGACTATAGGGCTGCGTGTTCCATCGAACCCTATAGCATTAGCGTTGCTGGAGGCAATGCGTGAGCCTTTGATGTCATGTAGTCTGATTTTACCCGGAAATGATTTTGCGGAATCTGATCCGGAAGAGATTAAAGATACGCTGGGTAAACAGGTTGATTTAATCATTCACGGTGGCTATCTTGGGCAGCAACCGACAACGGTCGTGGATTTAACCGAGGATTCACCAGTGGTTCTTCGTGAAGGCGAAGGCGATGCAACGCCTTTTTTATAAGATAACCATTTAATTATTTTTTATTATACGACGCCTGTGAAGGCGACAGCAGAGGTTGCTCAATGAGCGATAAAACAGAAAAGTTACAAAAAATTCTTGCGCGTTCTGGTCATGGCTCCCGCCGTGAAATTGAAGGATACATTCAACAGGGGCGCATTAGTATTGATGGCAAGATTGCAACGTTGGGTGATCGTATTGAAGTCAAACCCGGCACAAAAATCCGCTTTGACGGTCGGATCTTAAATATCAAAGAGTCACAAAAAACAGTTTGCCGTGTTCTGGCTTACTATAAACCAGAAGGTGAGTTGTGTACCCGTCATGATCCGGAAGGTCGTCCGACAGTCTTTGACCGTTTGCCGAAAATGCAGGATGCGCGCTGGATTGCCGTTGGGCGTCTGGATATCAATACTTGTGGCCTGTTACTGTTTACAACAGATGGTGAACTGGCAAACCGTCTGATGCACCCAAGCCGTGAAGTTGAACGTGAATATGCGGTTCGTGTTTTTGGTGAAGTAGATAACGCAAAATTGCGCCAATTGACACAAGGTGTACAGTTGGAAGACGGCCCGGCTTCATTTAAGACGATTTCGTTTAAAGGTGGGGAAGGTATTAACCAATGGTATAACGTCACTCTGACGGAAGGGCGTAACCGCGAAGTCAGACGTTTATGGGAAGCCGTTGGTGTGCAGGTCAGCCGTTTGATCCGTGTTCGTTATGGTGATATTGACCTGCCAAAAGGTTTACCTCGTGGTGGCTGGACTGAATTAGGTCTGGAACAGACGAACTATTTGCGCCAACTGGTTGAGCTGAATGAAGAGACTGTATCCAAAGTCGCGGTTGAACGCGACCAACGCCGTCTTAAAGCCAACCAGATCCGCCGTGCAGTAAGGCGACATGCTCAGGTAGCTTCTCGTCCGGCAGGAAAACGTTCTGCAAGCAGTTCCCGCCAGAACACAGGAAGAAAAACGACATCTAAAGGCCGTTAATCTTCTTAGGCCGCTGTTTAGTGCTTACTGCGCTTTCAAACAGCGGCTCTCACTACTCAATGATATTTACCCGCTATATTGTTTACCAATCGATGCCTCTCTGGGCTTTGATTCCCGCATCAAAGGCATGTTTGACCGGCCGCATCTCTGTCACGGTATCGGCATATTCAAGCAACTCACGGTGACAACCTCGTCCGGTAATAATAACTGATTGACTGGCAGGACGCTGTTTCAGTGCGGTCAGAACATCGGTAAGTTCCAAATATCCATAACTGACCATATATGTGAGTTCATCAAGCACAATAAGCTGGATTGAAGGGTCGGATAACAATCTTAGAGCATGTTGCCATACTGACTGGCAGGCGTGAGTATCTGTTTCCCGGTTTTGGGTTTCCCAGGTAAATCCGGTTCCCATAACATGAAACTCAACCCCGTTTTTTTCCAGCAGATTTTTCTCTCCGTTTTCCCATGTCCCTTTGATGAACTGGATGACACAAGCACGTTGACCATGACCAACGGCACGGGTGACAGTCCCGAATGCAGCCGTTGTTTTCCCTTTCCCATTGCCAGTGAAAACCATAACAATACCGCGTTCTTGTTGTGCGGCCGCAATGCGGGCATCGACTTTTTCTTTCAGGCGTTGCTGCCTTTTTTGGTACTGGTTGTTATCTCTTGTCATTATTCGGCTGGTCCCGCTTTGCGGCCCGGTTGTGCGTCAAAACTGATACCTGAATCATGCTGGCTGTCATCTCCCATCAAATAAAGATAAACCGGCATAATATCGGCAGGTGTTTTTAATTTGGCGGAATTTTCATCAGGGAATGCACTGGCGCGCATATTGGTACGGGTTCCACCCGGATTAATGCAATTAACCCGCAGGGACGTTCCCTGATATTCCTGTGCTAAAACCTGCATCAGACCTTCTGTGGCGAACTTGGAAACAGCGTAGACTCCCCAGCCACTTCTGCCTTCACGACCCACACTGGAACTGGTAAATACCAAAGAGCCCCGGGGGGATTTCAGTAGCAGTGGGATCAGTACCTGAGTCAGCATAAATGTGGCATTAACATTCACCTGCATCACATCATGCCAAAGTTGGACGGGTTGTTCTGTGATGGGCGCGACAACCCCCAATAAACCTGCGTTATGTAATACGCCATCCAGACGGGGATAATGCTGAGCCAGCTCGTCAGCAAAAGTCTGGCATTCATGAGCCGTGACAGTTAACAGATCCATCGTATAAATAGCCGCAGGTAAGCCGCCTTCATTTTCGATTTGCTGTTTAACCGCTTCCAGTTTTGCTGTTGTGCGTCCAAGTAAAATAACCTGTGCACCATGCCGGGCATAAGTTAATGCAGCTTCACGCCCAATACCATCACCGGCACCAGTGACTAAAATGATTTTTTGTTGCAGCAGGTCATTCTTTGGTTGGTAATCTAACATCTGACTCTCTTCTATAAACGGTTTTTAAATCTGGCGGATAGATAGGTGTAGTACATAACGTCTTATCAGAACAAAACTTCGTGTTTTCGTCAAATGGGCAAAAGTTTATCTGCTTTCTTTTTGGTGGAAATAGATAAATTATATTAATTAATTTTTCTGAAGTAGATTTGACGCAACAGAAGCAAGATAAACTGTTAGAGCACTGTTTCAGGTTTTTGGTTAAAATGAAATATATATTGTTCATCATAAATGAAGAAAGGTGGATCTGTGGAGTATGTTTCTCTATACGGACTGTTCTTGGCAAAAGTAGTGACTATCGTCCTGGCAGTCGTCGTTCTGGTGGTATTTTGTATTGGCGTTGGTGTGCGTAAGACCATGCACAAAGGCGAATTGCGCCTGACCAATCTTGGTGAAACTTATAAGGAAAAACAACGTCAGATGCAGCAGGCTCGGATGAGCGAGGCAGAGCTGAAAATCTGGCAGAAGGAGCAGAAAAAACAGCAAAAAAGTGAAGCCAAGCAGAAAAAGGCTGAGGCAAAAAGTGGCCTGAAGAGCGAAGCGAAAACCAGTCTTTATGTTCTTGATTTTAAGGGCAGTATGGATGCCCATGAAGTGGACTCTCTGCGTGAAGAGATCAGCGCTGTTCTGGCTGTTGCTGATAAAAATGATGAAGTTCTGGTACGTCTGGAAAGCCCCGGTGGCGTAGTGCATGGTTATGGGCTTGCTGCATCTCAACTGGCTCGTCTGAAAAACAAAGGCATCCGGCTGACCATCGCGGTCGATAAAGTGGCGGCAAGTGGTGGTTATATGATGGCATGTGTGGCTGATCGTATTATTGCTGCACCTTTTGCCATTATCGGTTCAATTGGTGTCGTCGCGCAATTACCCAATATTCATCGGTTACTGAAGAAAAATGATGTTGATATTGAATTGCATACAGCAGGCGAATATAAACGTACTCTGACCATGTTGGGCGAAAATACCGAACAGGGACGACAGAAATTCCGGGAAGAATTGAATGAAACACATAACTTATTCAAATCGTTCATTCATGATCATCGTCCTGCACTGGAAGTCGATAAAGTAGCGACAGGTGAGTATTGGTATGGCACACAGGCAAAAGAGCTTGGGTTGATTGATGAAATTGGTGTCAGCGATGATTTTCTGATTTCACAAATTGAACACCGTGAAGTGATTGGCGTTGGCTATTCCCGCCGTAAGCGTGTCGTGGAACGTTTCATGGGAAGTGCAATGGAAAGTGCTGACAAATTGCTGATGCGCTGGTGGCAAAGAGGTCAGAAGCCACTGCTCTGACAGTAAATCTGACGATACATGCAGTAAACGCTAGATTAAACAAGGTGATATCGCTGCATTAAGGCGGATAGTATGACACGGTCAGAATGGCAGTTATATTATCCGCTCCATAAATTAAGAAAGTTTCTTCCTGCCTTATATTATCAGAACTGTCTTGAACGATAGCTTACCTTGTACAAAAATCACAGTTTTCCTAATCATTTCATTTGGTTTTTGTCGCAGCAATTGTCGCTTGACAAGAAATGTTCTAGTTTGCACCTATTCTGCTTTCCAGAAAAATAAGTTGTTGCGCATCGTTTTTTATCAGGTACAGTGTGGGCTTTTCGTCATGCAGATGGAAGATTTTGTTTACAACTGTTAGGCCATGTTATTGCATGGCATGCGTTTATGTATAAAATATCTCATATATTTCAAAGGGTTTGGTGTTTGAGCGAAAGTCTGGGATAAAAATTAGTTGATATCTTGCGAATCTATCGCAATATAAAAAGAGATCTATTTTATATACCGCAACATAACTTCGTCATTTTCGCCATCTGAAAAGAAGATAATTAGGTAAAGGTAACTATGGGTAAAGCTCTTGTTATAGTGGAGTCCCCGGCAAAAGCCAAAACAATCAATAAATATCTGGGAAATGACTACGTGGTGAAATCCAGCGTTGGTCATATCCGTGATTTGCCGACCAGTGGTACAACGAGTCAAAAGAGTTCGAGCTCATCTACCGATAAGAATAAAAAGAAAACTAAAAAAGATGAGAAAACAGCGCTGGTTAACCGAATGGGAGTTGACCCTTACCATGGCTGGGAAGCGAATTATCAGATCTTGCCCGGCAAAGAAAAAGTGGTAGCAGAGCTGAAAACACTGGCTGAAAAAGCACAGCATATTTATCTGGCAACGGACCTTGATCGCGAAGGGGAAGCCATTGCCTGGCATTTGCGGGAAGTCATTGGCGGAGACGATACTCGTTTCAGCCGCGTTGTTTTTAATGAAATTACCAAAAACGCTATTACTCAGGCTTTTGATAAGCCGGGTGAGTTAAACCTTGACCGTGTTAATGCACAACAGGCGCGTCGTTTTATGGATCGCGTGGTTGGTTACATGGTTTCACCATTATTGTGGAAAAAGGTTGCCAGAGGGTTGTCTGCTGGCCGTGTTCAGTCCGTGGCTGTTCGTCTTGTTGTTGATCGTGAACGGGAAATTAAAGCATTCGTTCCGGAAGAATACTGGCAGATATATGCGGATCTCATGGTTGAAGGGGGCGTTGAGCTTCATATGGAAGTTACCCATAAAGAGGGAAAACCATTTAAGCCAGTTAACGCTCAACAAACTCAGGCGGCTGTCTCTTTACTTGAAAAAGCCAATTATAAGATCACCGACCGTGAAGATCGCCCAACGTCAAGTAAACCGAGTGCGCCGTTTATTACTTCTACGCTGCAACAGGCTGCCAGTACCCGGTTGGGCTTTGGCGTCAAGAAAACCATGATGATGGCGCAGAAATTATATGAAGCAGGCCACATTACTTATATGCGTACTGACTCTACCAATCTGAGTCAGGATGCTTTGAACATGGTTCGCGGTTACATCAGTGATAATTTTGGTGATAAATACCTGCCTAAAGCAGCCAATATTTACAGCAGCAAAGATAATTCGCAGGAAGCTCATGAAGCTATCCGGCCGTCTAATGTTGAGATTATGGCTGAAGCACTGAAGGATATGGAAGCTGATGCCCAGAAATTATATCAGCTTATCTGGCGTCAGTTTATTGCCTGTCAGATGACCCCGGCAAAATACGATTCAACCACGCTGACTGTTCAGGCCGGTGATTTTGAACTGCGGGCAAAAGGCCGTACTTTGCGTTTTGATGGCTGGACAAAAGTTATGCCTGCTTTACGCAAAGGGGATGATGACCGTACTTTGCCTGTAGTGGAAGTAGGAAAGGGGCTTGCTTTACAAAAACTGCTCCCAAGCCAGCATTTTACTAAGCCACCGGCGCGTTTTAGTGAGGCGTCACTGGTTAAGGAACTGGAAAAACGGGGTATTGGCCGCCCATCGACTTATGCTTCAATCATTTCCACCATTCAGGATCGTGGTTATGTGCGGGTTGAGAATCGTCGCTTCTATGCGGAAAAAATGGGTGAAATTGTCAACGATCGTTTAGAAGAAAACTTTAACGAGCTGATGAGCTACGATTTTACGGCAAGAATGGAAGATCAGCTCGATCACGTTGCAAACAATGAAGCAAACTGGAAAGGCGTATTGGATGAATTTTTCGTCAATTTCAGTGAGCAATTGGATACCGCCAACAAAGATCCGGAAGAAGGCGGAATGCGCCCGAATCCGATGGTCATTACTTCTATTGAATGCCCGACTTGTAGCCGCCCGATGGGCATTCGTACGGCAACGACGGGTGTATTTTTAGGTTGTTCAGGTTATGCATTGTCTCCGAAAGAGCGTTGCAAGCAAACCATTAACCTGATCCCGGAAAATGAAATACTGAACATTCTTGAAGGAGATGATGCGGAAACAAATGCGTTGCGTGCCCGTCGTCGCTGTTCTAAATGCGGTACAGCAATGGACAGTTATTTGATTGATACCCAGCGTAAATTGCATGTCTGCGGTAATAATCCTGCTTGTGATGGCTACGAAGTAGAGAATGGCGAATTCCGTATCAAAGGCTATGACGGCCCTATCGTAGAATGTGATAAATGTGGCTCGGAAATGCACCTGAAAATGGGGCGTTTCGGCAAATATATGGGATGTACAAACGAAGGGTGTAAAAATACCCGCAAGATCCTGCGTAGTGGGGAAGTTGCACCACCGAAGGAAGATCCTGTGCCATTGCCTGAGCTGCCGTGTGAAAAGTCAGATGCTTATTTCGTTCTGCGTGATGGTGCTGCCGGTGTATTTTTGGCTGCCAGCACATTCCCGAAATCACGGGAAACACGTGCACCTTTAGTTGAAGAACTTGCTCAGTTTAAAGACCGTTTACCTGAGAAATTGCGTTATCTGGCAGAAGCTCCGGTTGAAGACCCTGAAGGGAATAAAACGGTTGTGCGTTTTAGTCGTAAGACAAAACAACAATATGTCTCTTCAGAGAAAAATGGCAAAGCGACGGGGTGGACCGCATTTTTTGTTGATGGTACATGGTTGGTCAAAGAAAAATGATGATTATTATAATGGGTTGCCAACCAACCCCTTGAAATATAATCAGACAGATATTTTATCTTTGACTTAAAATATGACTTTTTTTTCTGTAAAGCCAGTTCTCAGGACTGGCTTTTTTTTGTTTTTATGAAGAATTTAAACATAATATTTTTATAATACGTAATTAATAATCGTTATTGACTCTAATTATTTGTTATATATATATACAGCAAGTGTTATAGTGGTTATATATCTATATAAATATATTCTATATGGTTATAAGTGAATAACTGTTAGCAATATAGAGCTGATATAAACTACAAAAAACATTCGTATATAAATTACAATTTAGGGACAGTGCTGATATGAAACTACAGCAATTACGTTATATCGTTGAAGTGGTTAATCACAACCTGAATGTCTCTTCTACGGCGGAAGGATTGTATACCTCTCAACCCGGGATCAGCAAACAGGTAAGGATGCTTGAAGATGAGCTGGGTATTCAAATATTTGCGCGCAGTGGAAAACATCTGACACACGTTACACCGGCTGGTGAGGAAATCGTCCGTATTTCACGTGAAGTTCTGTCAAAAATTGATTCGATTCGCTCAGTTGCCAGTGAACACACTTACCCTGATCGAGGGTCTTTATATATTGCGACTACACACACACAGGCAAGGTATGCATTACCGCCTGTGATTAAAGGTTTTATTGAACGTTATCCTAATGTTTCCCTTCATATGCATCAGGGGTCACCAACCCAAATTGCAGAAGAGGTCTGTAAAGGGAACAGTGATTTTGCAATCGCAACTGAAGCGCTTCACCTTTATAGTGATCTCATCATGCTACCTTGCTATCACTGGAACCGTTCGGTTGTTGTCACCAAAGATCATCCATTGGCGGCAAGGCAGAATGTAACCATTGAAGAGCTGGCAGAATATCCGATTGTGACCTACACCTTTGGTTTCACCGGGCGTTCTGAGCTGGATGTTGCTTTTGATCGTGCAGGGCTTAAACCTAAAATTGTGTTCACCGCGACAGATGCAGATGTGATTAAGACCTATGTTCGTCTGGGGCTGGGAATCGGGGTTATTGCTAGTATGGCGGTAGAGCCGGTTCAGGACAGTGATCTGGTTCGCATAGACATGCGTGATAAGTTCAGTTACAGCACAACTAAGATTGGTTTTCGGCGCAGCAGTTTCTTGCGTAGTTACATGTACGATTTCATCTGGCGCTTTGCTCCCCATTTAACCCGTAATGTTGTGGATCAAGCGATTGCCTTGCGATCTAATGAAGAAATTGAAGAAATGTTCAAGGATATTGAATTACCGATTATATAAAATTGAGAGTAATTCAGTACGCAGTAAGAGAAAAGTAAAGGAAAATAGCAGTTGCTATTTTCCTTTACTTTTTGTATTTAGAGAATGAATCCTTTACTTTCTTCCCCGACTCTTACGATGTTTGCTACCTTTTCCCCTTCCTCCTGTATTTGAAGGCACAGAATGCTCCGCAGGGCTATAACCAGGCGGTGATTCATAGGCTGGTGGTGCATCGTAGGCTGGTAGTGAATCATAGGGAGGAGGACTATGTGTGGGTCTAAATGAAGGAAAAACGCTTCTGCTGGATCCTCCAGCTCCTACCCGATGCGGAACGGATGGTTGCTGTAAATTCGACGGTCCCGCAATGTTTCCACTCATATATTGTTCATAATCTAACATTGATGTAGTAGGAGGGGGAAAAGCGGAAGCACAAAACCGCATAACAACCTGTTTGTATACCGATTGAAAATGTTCTTGTGCTCTAACTTCGTTATAATCATTTGGGTCATATACTAGACTGGGTAAAATCTCAGTCATGTATAAGGTCAGGTCTATACCGTATTGATGATTTTTCCATAAAATATATCTATTTCTATCACGTATGAACCCCATGCTTGTCAATATTTGATTAATCATCTCCTCTGACATTGATAAGTTGGGAGGAGATAGTTGGTTGATATTTCTATATGTTATCTGTAATGATTTTGTCCTGTTTTCAAACCTGTTATATTCTTTGATAAATTGATTTTTATTTAAAAATTGAAAGTATTCGGTTAATAAACTCATGCATCTCTCCATAACCTTTTGTCTTTTAGGTCAGTTGCATTTACTTATTTCAATCACACATTCTTTAATTGGCTGGAGGACAATACGTTACTTCAGTGATACAACTCAAAACCCACTATATACCTTTTTATAATAGTGAGGGTATCCGCATGCGGTATCTCTTGCCTCACGTGTCACGCGGGGTAAGGGATACTCCTATCATTTTGAAAAACTATTTAGGTATAAATACTCAAAGTAATTACCATTGTCAATAGTTACCAATATATTAAATAAGAGAGGCTTATATTAATGGATGCTTATTATATAATATAATGATATATGTATTTATTATTCCAAAACATTATTTTAAGAGAGACGTCTATCATCAACAGGTTATTTTTTATATAGAAGAATGTAGGCTATTCCCCTGTGCCGATATTTCGTTTTTTCATATAGTTAGCAAGTTCTTTACTGTCTGGCATTTTACTTTCCTTCAAAGCGGTAAAAACGCCTCTTTGATCACCCTGATTTTTATGCTGACCTAATTTTTCTTTTGCATGTATTTCAGTGATGATGATTTTAAATCCGACAATTGCCTGACGTTGTTTATTGAGATATTCCTCTGGCATTAACTCTGTATTGTTCATTAGCCCTGGTTCATATTTATTCACTAACTCTTCTAAAGTTGATTGAGTTTCATTACTATTTAAAAATTTTGTGACACCGTAACAATGAACAGCAGTGTAATTCCAGGTGGGTACAGCGTGTTCAGATTCATACCACGTAGGTGATATATAGGCATGAGGGCCGGTAAAAACGGCTAGAACAGGCTGATTCTCTAATTCTTTCCAGTGCGGGTTGGCCTTAGATATATGGCCGTATAGCGTACCATATTCTCCTTCATCGGGACTCAATACTAAGGGAAGATGTGTTCCGGCCAAAGAGGGAGAAACCAGCAATCCAAAGCTATAATTAGAAATAAACTTAGCAATATCTTCTCTGTCCTTCATTTTCATTTTGTGAGGTGTATACATGTTTATCACTCCGATAACAATGAATTTAGCTGGTTTCAGAATAACGCTGAAATAACAATATAACAATCGTATATAAATATATTATTTAACCCAAATCTTATAATTTTCTGCCTTTAAAACTCGCCGCTAAAAAAGTTGTCTGATTTTTCTATTGATGCTCGTTTGTTTTTAAGGAGAAAACCCTCAAACGCTGATTTTATTTCTGGATCTTCCAATGCTTGATAATCAAATAATGACACGCAGGAAGAATAATTAAATTCAACATTGATTGTTTCATTGGAAGCGCAATTTGAAGTGACTTCTGAATTTGTTCTATCAAAATCCAGTTTATAGAGCTTTATTTTTGGAATATATATGACCTGATTGTCGTTCCCGACTGCCTCAATGATGCTCGCCAGCGTGATTGTTGAATAACGGTCATCATTTTTTTTAAGCCCGAGCCTGATCGCATCTCCCTGTTTTTGCAGAAATTGTGAAAAACTCTTCATACCCGGAGAGTTTGTATTCACAACGATATCCATGATCAGCTGTAATAAATTAGTTGCGATAGAAAATCCCTTCATAACATGTTGATATGTTTGCTTTTCAATATTTCTGACACTCATTAATGGCAGCTTTCCCATAATATCACCCCAGAACTGAACATCTGTTCTGTACTGTCGGCCACGGGTATCCGAGTATCTGATAATATAATCGGTCGCAATAGAAGAAAGGGCTATCTGAGTTTTTTTTATATCGTCCATCTTCTTCATAACACTCGATTTATCATTGAGTTGTGATGCAATGACAAATTGAACTAAGCCGTCAGTATCGCTGAATCGATGGTCAGAGAGAGTGAAATGATCTTCGATATTATGACAAAAAAATTGTTCAGCCTGTTTTATCTGATTTAGATAATTTTCACGCTTAATAATAATTTCGTTATCCATAATTCACCTTCCGATAGTTAATAAATAATAATATGGGCGATGATAATTTTCGGGGCACTGAATATCAGTTCCGGCCATCAATAGAACATATCTATTTTGTGGGTGTCATCACTAAAGTTTGTCAATAAGTGAGGAATTACAGCGGGTTGGCAAAATATGTGAAAGCTGAATAACAATTATCGACTAGTATGTTATGTTTAATCATATATATCCGTCGTTTTTCAAATTGAAATTCATAGGATATAGCTGGTCATAAATATAAAAATGGAGGAGTTATGTCGTCTAAATTGAAAACGGGCTGTGCCTCAACACTTTCCATTAGTAGTGAAGCTTCTGGCAGTAAGACCTACCATTATTACAGTTTACCTCTGCTATCTGAGCAACTGGGTGAAATATCCCGCCTTCCGAAATCCCTAAAAGTTCTGCTTGAAAACCTTCTGCGTAATATTGATGGTGATTCTGTTGTTGAAGATGATCTGAAAGCGCTGGTGGCATGGCAAAAAAGCGGTCATGCTGAGCGTGAAATTGCTTATCGTCCTGCCCGTGTATTAATGCAGGATTTTACCGGTGTACCTGCCGTAGTCGATCTTGCTGCAATGAGAGAGGCAGTTTTAAGGCTTGGTGGCAATGTAGATCAAGTGAATCCGTTATCACCGGTTGATCTGGTCATTGACCACTCTGTCATGGTGGATAAATTCGGTACTGAGCAGGCGTTTGAAGAGAACGTTCAGATTGAGATGGAGCGTAACTATGAACGCTATTTATTTTTACGCTGGGGGCAAAAAGCCTTCAATCGCTTCCGGGTTGTTCCTCCCGGAACAGGTATTTGCCATCAGGTTAACCTTGAATATTTAGGCAAGGCGGTTTGGTATGAAAACCGCGACGGAAGGGATTTTGCCTACCCAGATACATTGGTTGGTACCGATTCTCATACCACAATGATTAACGGTCTCGGTGTGCTTGGGTGGGGGGTCGGCGGCATTGAAGCCGAAGCTGCGATGCTAGGGCAGCCAATTTCTATGCTGATCCCGGATGTGGTGGGTTTTAAGCTGACAGGGAAATTACGCGAAGGGATCACCGCGACTGACTTGGTGCTGACTGTTACACAGATGTTGCGTAAACATGGTGTCGTCGGCAAATTTGTTGAATTTTACGGCGATGGTCTGGCTGATTTGCCATTGGCAGATCGGGCGACGATTGCCAATATGTCGCCGGAATATGGCGCGACTTGTGGTTTTTTCCCTGTTGATGATATTACTCTGAGTTATATGCGGTTAACCGGACGCAGTGAAGATGAAATTGCGCTGGTTGAGGCTTATAGCAAACAGCAGGGATTATGGCGTCATGCAGGAGATGAGCCCATTTTTTCCAGCAGTCTTGAGCTGGATATGTCCACGGTAGAAGCCAGTCTGGCGGGGCCAAAACGTCCTCAGGACAGAGTTGCATTAGGTCATGTTCCACACGCTTTCCAGTCTGCAATGGATCTGGATATCAACAGAAAACAGGGGCTGCAATCATCTATCCCTGTGACAGTAGATAACCAGACGTTTTCTTTGCAGGAAGGGGCTGTAGTGATTGCAGCTATTACTTCCTGTACTAATACTTCCAACCCCAGCGTATTGATGACAGCTGGTTTACTTGCGAAAAAAGCGGTTGAGAAGGGGTTACAACGGCAACCGTGGGTTAAAACGTCACTGGCACCGGGTTCTAAAGTGGTAACAGAATATCTGAATCTGGCCGGATTTATGCCTTATCTTGAAAAGTTAGGTTTTAATTTAGTGGGATACGGCTGTACTACCTGCATTGGTAACTCAGGGCCGTTGCGGGATGAGATTGAGGCAGCGATTAAACAATATGACTTGACAGTCGGAGCTGTACTTTCCGGTAACCGAAATTTTGAAGGACGTATTCATCCACTGGTCAAAACTAACTGGCTGGCTTCTCCGCCACTGGTCGTGGCCTATGCTCTTTCCGGTAGTATGAAGCGCGATCTGACCAGTGAGCCGATAGGGCAGGATCAGCAAGGGCGTGATGTCTATCTGAAAGATATCTGGCCGAGCAGTAAGGAAGTTGCTGAAGCGGTGGAAAAAGTCAGAACTGATATGTTCCACAAAGAATATAGTGCGGTGTTTGACGGTGATGAAAACTGGCAGGCGCTGGAAGTCGAAAGCTCAGCCACTTATTCCTGGCAGCCGGATTCAACCTATATTCGTCTCCCACCTTTCTTTAGCCATATGACACACGAACCTGAGCCGGTAACAGATATCCATCAGGCTAATATTCTGGCCATTCTGGGTGATTCAGTCACAACCGACCACATTTCTCCCGCAGGGAATATCAAAGCAGACAGTCCGGCAGGGCGATATTTACAAGAACACGGAGTAGCTCCGAAAGATTTTAACTCGTATGGTTCGAGGCGCGGAAATCACGAAGTTATGATGCGTGGGACATTTGCTAATATTCGTATTCGCAATGAAATGGTGCCCGGTATTGAAGGGGGATATACGCGTCACATCCCGTCACAAAGCCAACTGGCTATTTACGATGCGGCGATGCGTTATCAGGAAGAGAAAAAACCGTTGGCCATTATTGCTGGTAAAGAATATGGTTCGGGCTCCAGTCGTGACTGGGCGGCGAAAGGAACCCGCTTATTGGGGGTCAGAGTGGTTATTGCTGAATCTTTTGAGCGAATTCACCGTTCTAACCTGATTGGCATGGGGGTATTACCACTGGAGTTTCCACAGGGCATCTCTCGTAAAACCCTTAACTTGATTGGGGATGAATTCATTGATATTGGCGGATTGAGTGATATCAAACCCGGGCAGATTATTGTTGTAAAAATTACTTATCCTAATGGGGATAAAACTCAGGTTAATGCTCATTGCCGTATTGATACCAATACCGAACTCGCCTATTTCTATCATGGTGGCATACTGCATTATGTTATCCGCAATATGTTGAAGTAAAAACGATTAAAAATAAGCATTGCTGAGATGAAAAACTGCGCCCACACCGACGCAGTTTTTATTTTCTTTTTTGTAGAAAGAATTTATAGAAAGAAATTAACTGGATTTGGGCAGCAGATGCCCCATCAGGCGTGCTTTTGTATCAAGGTAGTAAGCATTATTAGGGTTACGCCCTACAATCAGTGGCACTCGCTCGACTATATTAATGCCTGCTCCGACCATAATCTCCATTTTTTGCGGATTATTCGTCAGAAGACGGATAGCATGAACACCCAGTAATTTATACATGTCTGAACACAGAGTGAAATCTCGCTCATCGGCAGCGAAACCTAACTGATGGTTCGCTTCGACAGTATCAACACCTTTATCCTGCAATGCATAGGCCCGGATTTTATTCAGCAGACCAATATTGCGGCCTTCCTGGCGGTGATACAGCAGAATCCCCCGGCCTTCCTGACTGATTTGTGACAGAGCAGCTTCGAGCTGAAAACCACAATCACACCTTAAGCTAAATAAAGCATCTCCGGTCAGGCACTCCGAATGGATACGGGATAAAACCGGCTCATCACCGGAAATGTCACCATACACAAGGGCAACATGATCGCGGCCTGTTTCTATCTCTTCAAACCCAATCATCAGAAATTCGCCCCAGGGAGTCGGCAGTTTGGCTTCAGCTACTCGTGTTAGCTGTATGTTTGTATTCATATGTTGATTTAGCTCGTTACAATGACAATATTGTGATACTCAGAACAATACCAGTTTGGAAATCAGCTAAAACTACGCAAAAATTTTCTCTGATTACAGCGCATGTACGCATCGCGAGTATAACAGAAATTATGCTTATGTTCGTAGAGAAAGATATGCCGGATTTTCGGATAAAACACAGAAGAGACTATTGCAGTTTGCAGTAATATTAACATGCTAAACTGTAAACATATTTTTGTACATATCCAATGTCTTGATGCCGGTAAAAATCCATATAGAGATGATACATCTAGTTACTTGTTTTATTTGGATATGCTTGTTTAACGGAAAACAGTGATGGAATTACAGGCTGCGAAGCAGAATATTGTCACAAAAAGGGTGAAATATTGGTTTAGTGCAATAAAATACTTCCTTTGCGTAGATGAGAAATGCTAATTTAGCAAGCCACTATGTCTGTTATTTGGCATATCAATCAGCAACAATTGATAACAGGAAACAATGTGAAATATTTTCTGATCTTATTACTGGCACTGGTTGTTTTTGTTATCTCAGTGACACTGGGAGCAAATAATAATCAAGTGGTAACCTTCAATTATTTGATTGCCAAAGGTGATTATTCGATATCTACTTTGCTGGCGTTTCTGTTTGCTATCGGTTTTGCTCTTGGATGGGGAATTTGTGGCGGGTTTTATCTGCGCACCAGCATGTCGCTAAGACGCGCGAAACGTAAAATTAAGCGCTTGGAGACTCAGTTGGAACAGCCCGTTGAACTATCGACAAAAACTGTCTCTCAAGCCCCAGTGATTCTGGACAAGGAATAATACTCCATGTTAGAGCTGTTGTTTCTGTTGCTTCCTATTGCTGCCGCGTATGGTTGGTATATGGGACGCAGAAGTGCTCAACAAGATAAACAACAATCGGCAGACCGTCTGTCACGTGAATATGTTGATGGGGTTAATTTTTTACTTTCGAATCAACAGGACAAGGCAGTCGATCTGTTTCTTGATATGTTAAAAGAGGACAGCTCCGCGTTTGAAGCACATTTAACGCTGGGGAATCTGTTCCGCTCCCGTGGTGAAGTTGAAAGAGCCATCCGTATTCACCAATCTCTTATGGAAAGTGCCTCCCTGACATTTGAACAGCGTTTACTGGCTACTCAGCAGCTGGGTAGAGATTACATGGCAGCCGGGTTGTATGATCGCGCAGAAAATATGTTTGTCCAGTTAATCGGTGAAAAGGATTTTCGGGAGAGCGCACTTAATTCTTTGCTGACTATCTACCAATCAACCAGTGACTGGAGTAAAGCCATTGAGGTAGCAGAGAAACTGGTCAAACTGGGTAAACAGCAATTCCGCGAAGAAATCGCCCATTTTTATTGTGAGTTAGCTCTACAAGGAATGCGGGAAGATGGTTTCAGTGATGCAATCGGGTATTTGAATAAGGCAGCTCAGGCGAACAAAAATTGTGCTCGTGTATCGATCATGTTTGGTCGCATCTATATGGCCCAAAAAGAATATACCAAAGCAACTGAGGTGCTGAAACGTATTCTCGAGCAGGATAAACAACTGGTCAGCGAAGTCTTGCCGATGTTGCAGGAATGCTATAGGGATCTTGCTCAGCCGGAAGAATGGGAAGCCTTTATCCGGCGTTGCGTGGAAGAAAATTGCGGAGCAATTGCAGAGATCCATCTGGCCGATATTATTGAGCAGAAAGAGGGGCGTGATACGGCTCAGATTCATATTAATCGGCAGTTGGAACGTCATCCGACGATGCGTCTCTTTTATCGCCTGATGGATTACCATCTGGCTGATGCAGAAGAAGGGCGGGCTAAAGAAAGCCTGCTTCTTTTGCGTAATATGGTGGGTGAACAGATCCGGACTAAGCCAGATTATCGATGCCATAAGTGTGGCTTTACTTCTCGTTCACTTTATTGGCATTGCCCTTCATGTCGTTCATGGGACACGATTAAACCCATCCGTGGCTTGGATGGGCAGTGACAATGTCACTTTATTGGTGGCGTTTTTTATTTATAAAATTTTTATTCGCGAAATAAAATTCATTTTTAAATTAAAGGCTAAAAAATGACATCCCACACAGGTCAAACTTTAGGTAAACAAATTGAATCACCGGTTGTTGTTGCGTTGGATTATGACAATCAGGATGCAGCGCTGGCATTTGTCGATAAGATTGATCCTCAATCTTGTCGGCTAAAAGTGGGTAAAGAGATGTTTACATTGAATGGCCCACAATTTGTCCGTATGTTGCACCAGCGTGGTTTTGAGGTGTTTTTGGATCTCAAGTTTCATGATATTCCTAACACCACAGCAAGAGCTGTAGCCGCCGCAGCAGAATTGGGTGTTTGGATGGTCAATGTTCATGCCAGTGGCGGAGAAAGAATGATGACCGCTGCTAAAGAAATTTTATTACCTTATGGTAAAGATGCGCCATTGTTAATCGCAGTCACTGTTCTGACCAGCATGGATCAGTCTGATTTGTTAGGCACCGGGATTGATATGACGCCAGCTCAGCACGCTGAACGTCTGGCAAAACTGACTAAACAGTGTGGTCTGGATGGTGTGGTTTGTTCAGCTCATGAGGCACAACAGCTGAAAGCAGCATGTGGTCAGGAATTCAAACTGGTTACACCGGGTATTCGTCCTGAAGGTTCAGATGCTGGGGATCAACGCCGTATTATGACACCACCACAGGCAGTGCAGGCTGGTGTGGATTATATGGTGATCGGGCGTCCGATTACACGAGCGGAAAACCCGGCACTGGCATTGCAACAAATTAATGAGTCAATCGGGATTGTTCATGGATAATAACTCACGTCTGGTTTATTCAACAGATAGCGGCCGCATTCAGGAAGAAAAAGCTCCACCGGCTCGTCCTAAAGGTGATGGGATTGTCCGTATCCAACGTCAGACCAGTGGGCGTAAAGGCAAAGGTGTTTGTGTTATTACGGGAATTGATGCTGATGATCAGACCATTGCCAAACTAGCCGCGGAACTGAAGAAAAAGTGTGGTTGCGGTGGTTCAGTTAAAGATGGTGAGATTGAAATTCAGGGCGATAAACGCGATTTACTGAAACAGTTATTGGAAGCAAAAGGCATGAAAGTCAAACTGGCTGGTGGCTGATTTAGTTTCTATCTCACTTTATCAATCTTCACAAGCTATGCCATGTAACAGACTTATGGCATAGCTTGCATCATTTTCGCTATAGAATCTTACTCAGTCAGAGTCACTATACGGGCTGCTTCTGCCAGTACATCAGGGCGGGCTTTGGCATTTTTATCAGCGGGTTGAGTGAAATAAGTTACCAATACCAGTGGTGCTTGGTTTCCTGTCGGCCAGATGACGGCAATATCGTTGGTTGAGCCATAATCACAGCGGCCGGTTTTATCCCCGATAATCCAATTTTTTGGTACTCCTGCGCGAATACTGGCATTGCCTGTAGTATTTCCTTTCAGCCATTCCACCAGTTGCGTACGTTGATTTGTTGCGAGGAAATCACCTAAAGCCAGTTTATATAGGCTTTCTGCCATTGCCTGAGGTGTTGAAGTATCACGCTCATCACCCGGCTGAACCCGATTTAATTCCGGCTCTTTATGATCCAGCCGAAACATCGTGTCACCGAGAGTTCGGGCAAATGTTGTCACACTTTCAGGGCTACCTAATTGGTTAATGATCAGGTTCATGGCGGTATTATCACTGTATTGCAAAGTTGCTGCACTCAGCTCCGCCAGTGTCATACCCGTTTCAATATATTCTTCAGTAATCGGACTGTATTCAACTAAATCAGACTGTTTGTAGTTAACTCTTTGCTTTAGCAAATTTGTATCTGTTTCGCTTTTTTTCAGCAGAGCAGAAACTGCCATAAATTTACTGGTGCTACATAATGGAAAACGCTCATTTGCGCGATAGCCGATGGTGGAATTATCTGCACTATTGATTAAGACCACGCCAAGATGCCCATTGGCACTTTTTTCCAAGGCAGTCAGCTGATTAATTATTTGTTCTTGCTGAACGTTATCGAAAGATGCCTGAGAAGGGAAAATTATCAGAGTACTCAGCAAAGGTAATAGTGTTGCAGCACCATGTATAAACTTCGGTATGAATTTAGGGATAATTTTTTGTGTAGGGAATTTCATATGAAATTAAACGATGATTTAAGTTTTGTTATGAAACTGCCGCCTATAATAGCGGCAGTGTGTTTATGTTCTGGAAATCCCCGTTTTATTTGGGTATACCCTATTATGTTTGTGTGTTAACTAACAGGGCGCGCCACGATATTACGGGTTTCCATTCTGACTTCTTCAAGGCGCACATCGATAACATCGTTCAGACGGTAAACTGCTTCGCCTTTAATCAGGACAGAACCGGTTTCCTGACTGCATTGAAGCTCATCACGAACCGAATGCAGAAATGGCCCCGGAACGAAAGCAATTGCACCATTGTCAACCAGACGAACACGCAGGCCACCACGAGTGATATCAATAATCTCAGCAGCAAAGATTTTATCTGTGCCCGCATAAGGTTTGAGATAACGGGCATAGAGCCAGTCACCAACATCGCGTTCGGCCATACGGTTTGCGCGTCGGCGTTCGGACAGCTGCAAACAGACTTCTTCAGCCGGCTTCTCTGCCTCGGTTTGTTGAATAACAGCTTTCAGTAAACGGTGATTGATAATATCGCTGTACTTACGGATAGGAGATGTCCATGTGGCGTAAGCGTCAAAACCTAACCCAAAGTGTGGGCCCGGTTCAGTTTTGATCTCTGCAAAGGTCTGGAAGCGACGGATACGGCTATCAAGGAACTGAGTCGGTTGCTTATCCAGCTCACGGCGTAATTCACAAAACCCTTCCAACCCAATAAGTGCTTCCGGACAGGTTTCAATACTGTGCTCTTTGAGTACGTCAACAACCTGTTCAATCTGTGTAGGTTCAAAGCCGGTGTGAACGTTATAAATACCAAAGCCTAACTTATCGCGCAGGACTTTTGCAGCACAAAGGTTAGCTGCAATCATTGCTTCTTCAACAATGCGGTTTGCAGCGCGACGCTGTTCAGTAACAATGTCAGTAACGTTCCCGCCGTCATCCAGAATAAACCGATAATCAGGGCGATCCTTAAATACCAGAGCATGCTGTTGACGCCAGTTATTACGGCGTTCACACATTTCTTTCAACAGTGTAATTTGTTCAGTGACAGCATCTGAACCCGGTTTCCAGCCTTCCTGACCTTCCAGCCAGTCAGAAATTTCGTCATAAACCAGTTTGAATTTCGATTCGACCCAAGCGGCAAAGAATTGAATATCATCACCTAATTGACCATCTTCCAGAATGGAAACCTGACAAACCAGAGCAGGGCGGCGGGCATTCGGACGAAGTGAACACAAATCATCAGAAAGTTCGCGGGGTAGCATCGGAATATTGAAACCCGGCAGATAGTTGGTAAAGCTGCGTTGGTAAGCGATTGTGTCCAGATCGCTGCCAGCCTTGATATAAGCAGTCGGGTCTGCAATAGCAATAGACAGTTTCAGGCTGCCATCATCATTTTTAACAATGTGCAACGCATCATCCATATCTTCAGTCGTTGCACTGTCGATTGTGACGAAATTAAGGGAGGTCAGGTCGATACGCTCAAGAGAACCATCATCCAACTGGCAATCTGCCATTGAGGGTGCTTCACGCTCCAGACTGTGGCGCGTAAGAGTAACCCACCACGGAGCGAAATGATCATCACCGCGAGTAATATAACCGGTTATTTCAGCATTAAACCCGCGATCGCCTTTCAATGGATGACGGCGCATTTCAGCAACTGCCCAGTCGCCTTGTTCAAAACTATGTGTTACCTGGCTGGACGGTCGGCATGGAATCGAGTCTTTTAACAATGGATGGTCGGGAATAATCCACAGTCGGTTGTCATTTTCTTTTCTCTGAACCCGGCCAACAAAGCGGGTCAGGAAAGGTTCAATCAGTTCTTCTGGTTCAGCGACTTCTTTTTCTTTATCGGTATGGATAGCGGCACTGACACGATCGCCGTGCATCACTTTCTTCATATAAGGAGGAGGAATAAAGTAACTTTTTTGACCATCGACTTCCAGAAAGCCGAAGCCTTTTTCTGTTCCTTTGACTAAACCTTCCACACGCAAGGTTTGAGAATGTAGTTGCTGTTTTAGCTGAGCAAGCAGCGGATTGTTTTGAAACATAATAATCAGGAGAGTTATGGAGTTATTATCGATAATTTGGGTAATAGTTTTACGCGAATCGAGGGTATCGAGCAAGTAACATCTTATCAAAACACGAAAAAGTATTCGGAGAGGGTAATATTTATACAGCTCATAGATGATCATCCAGTAACAATAATAATATAAGATAAGGTGCTGGATATTCATTCAAAGGTTAGCTCTGAATTTAATATCTGATGAATATAGTTGGTTATTTAAATATTTTATTAGATTTAACTAAATATTGTTAATTCAATATTTATAAACGTTATCTGGTTAGATTATGTTGTTGTGTGAATTCATCGTTGATAATAAAAGAAGATGTTTTTTCTTTTTTATCCTAACTAATACCATTCTTATGACTCTTATTGTTGATTATCTTTTTGATTTTAAAGTTTATTTCTTGTTGTTTTTATGAGTATAGAAGAAGGTAATAGCGAGAGTTTTACTCTAAAAATAAATGTAACATTTGAGTTGGTGACTCTTTAAAAAAATAGACAGGCATGGATAGTTTTCAATTTTATTACCAGTGGGGACTGGATTACCTACAGCAAATTGAAAAGTTATCCAGTGAAGAAAAACCACATTTAGCAGAAAATTTTAATGGATATGACCCTGATATACTCGATAAACTTCAAGTTACAACGGGTAATATAGGGCGAGCCCTTATATCTCCCGCGTCTCGGGGAGATATAACACGCATCTTGACGTTGAATTAGTATATTGATCGGCTGAATCAGGGTTTTTCTGTGTTAATGGCTTGTTTGTATCAAAAAGTAGATGGCATTTTCCTGAAATTACTTTACCTCTGCTATAACAATTAAAAGCATTACCTGTTAAAGGAATTCCAGCAACCCATCCCCCGCCTGATTAGGCGGGAGATAATAGGAAGGATTTATAACTCAGTTTTATCCGCATACTCACACAGGTCTTCAATAATACAAGACCCACAACGTGGTTTACGGGCAATGCAGGTATAGCGGCCGTGTAAAATCAGCCAGTGATGACAATCAACCTTGAACTCGTCGGGGACGACTTTCAGTAGTTTTTTTTCCACTTCATCAACATTTTTCCCCGGAGCAAACTGCGTCCGGTTGCTGACGCGGAAGATATGGGTATCAACCGCTATAGTCGGCCAGCCAAACGCGGTGTTCAGCACAACGTTAGCTGTTTTACGGCCTACGCCCGGCAATGCTTCCAGCGCTGCGCGATCTTCCGGTACTTCACCCTGATGTTTTTCCAGCAAGATTCGACAGGTTTTAATCACGTTCTCGGCTTTGGTGTTATATAACCCGATAGTTTTTATATATTCTTTTAAACCATCAACGCCTAAATCGAGAATAGTTTGTGGCGTATTGGCGACCGGATACAGTTTTGCCGTTGCCTTATTTACGCTGACATCAGTCGCCTGAGCGGATAACAATACCGAAATCAATAATTCAAACGGTGAATTGAAAATCAGTTCAGTGGTTGGTTTTGGGTTGTTATCCCGTAAGCGAGTCAGAATTTCGACCCGTTTTTGTTTATTCATGCCTGATCACACCCTTAGCCTTTTGTGATATGGCTGCCGCAGCCTTTATCCACTTCATAGTGGCGTGTTTTATTATCTGAACGATTCTTGAGGCGTTCATCAATAATGTATTTTCCCGCCAGCATTAATCCTAAGCCGATAAAGGCACCCGGTGGCAGGATGGCGAGTAGGAATGGGGAATCCATATGAATAATTTCAATTCGCAGCACTTTAGCCCAGCTACCTAATAACAAATCTGCGCCATCAAACAGGGTACCATTACCCAGAATTTCACGCATTGCGCCAAGAACGAACAGGGCAAACGTTGCTCCTAGCCCCATAGCAATGCCATCAATCGCTGAGTGATAGATGGAGTTTTTTGATGCGTAAGCTTCTGCACGACCGATAACGATACAATTGGTCACGATCAGAGGAATAAAAATGCCCAGTGATTCATATAACCCGAATGCAAAGGCATTGATTAACATCTGAACGGCACTGACGACAGAGGCAATGATCATCACATAAATGGGAATACGGATTTCATGGGGAACCCAGCGGCGCAGGGCAGATACTGCAATATTGGTACTCAACAGCACCAACGTTGTTGCCAGCCCTAATCCTAATGCGTTGGTTGCAGTAGAAGAGACGGCTAAAAGGGGGCAAAGCCCCAGAAGCTGTACTAATGCAGAGTTGTTTTTCCATAACCCCTGAAAAAATAGGTTTTTGGTTTCACTCATTTATTTGGCTCCACATGTCGGTAATGAAGAGAGTTGTGCCGGAATGGTTTCCATGTAGATTGCCGTGCGTTTAACAGCGTTGACCACGGCACGTGGGGTAATGGTTGCTCCGGTAAACTGATCAAATTCTCCACCATCTTTTTTCACCGCCCAGTGCGGATCGCTTGGTGAGGTAATTTTCTTGCCGGAAAATGCATAAATCCAATTGGAAATACGGGTATCAATTTTATCCCCTAATCCTGGTGTTTCATGGTGTTCAGTCACACGAACCCCAAACACCTTGCCAGAAAAGTCAGCCCCGACCAACAATTGAATAGCACCTGAATAACCATCTGGAGCAGTGCTTTCCAGCGCTGCCGCAACAGGAACGCCATTTTTACGGGCGAGATAGAGACGATGAGGTTGTTGATTACCCAAAGCATCTGCTGTTACCAGATAGCACTCATTTGGCATATCGTTGTTATAGAGAGCGGGTGGAACAACCTGATCCAGTAATATCTTATGCTGTAATGCAGCCTGCTCTGCAATTCTGTCTTTTGTTAAAGAGTAGACAACCGCAGTTAAGCCCGTCGTGCAAGCGGCAAAAATGGCGAGAGTAATACCGTGACGTCGCATAGTTTCTAACATAGTCACTCCCTTATTTATGACCGTAAGCACGAGGCTGAGTGTAATTGTCGATCAGAGGTACACAGATGTTTGCCAGCAAAACAGCAAAAGCGACAGCATCCGGGTAGCCACCATAAACTCGAATTATCCAAATCAATAAACCAATAATGGCACCGTAAATCAGGCGGCCTTTCGGTGTTGTTGAAGCGCTGACCGGATCGGTGGCGATAAAAAATGCACCCAACATAGTTGCCCCGGAGAAAAGCTGTAGTAAAGGCGGTGAATAACGACCGGGGTCGATCAACCAGCTAATCAGGGCACAGCTTCCCAATACCAGAATAAATGCAGTTGGAATATGCCAGCTGATGATCTTACGGTTCAGCATAACTAATCCGCCAATCAGGTAAGCCACATTGATCCACTGCCAGCCAATGCCTGCCAGAGTCCCCTGCAAGATGGGCTGTTGTAATACTTCGCTTATATCATGAGTCAGTCTACCGGTTTTGAAACTGTCCAGCGGCGTGGCCTGACTTAATCCATCAATACCTTGCAAAAGTTGTAGCAGAGTCGATCCATCAGGTGTATGACCGGTGAAAACGACCATCAGACACTCCCAAGGCGTCAAAGTAACGGCCTGTAAGGAAGCGGGCGGCATCCAACTAGTCATTTGTACCGGAAATGAGATAAGCAGAACCACATAACCAACCATCGCCGGATTAAATGGGTTTTGTCCCAGACCGCCATAAAGGTGTTTGGCAATGATAATAGCGGAGAAAGTACCCAGAACGATGAGCCACCACGGCGCTAGCGGTGGCAGGCTGATCCCAAGCAGTAACCCGGTAACTAAGGCAGAGTTATCTTTAAGATAGGGTATAACCAGTTGTTTTTTTAATGTGATAGCAGCGGATTCTGCCAACAAAGCGGTAATAACTGCCAATAAGATCTGGATCAGCGTTCCATAACCAAAGAAGTAAGTTTGTAGTGCGATACCGGGTATGGCAGCAAAAACCACCCATAACATAATTTGGCTGGTATTTTTTTTACTGTGTGTAAAAGGCGAACTGGCGACTTTTAACAGGTTATTGTCAGTATTGACTGGCCTAAATTTCATCGATAAATGTCACTATTCTGTTAGAGTTTCTTGTTTTTCCTGAGCGGTTTTTTTCGCTTTGACGCGAGCAATCGCGGCTGCAACAGCGGCTTTACGCGGATCGATTTCTTCCGAAACCGCAGGCTGTACGTCTGGCACGGAAGTCGGTTCAGGCTGAGCCTGAGCGGTTTTTTTCGCTTTGGCACGGGCAATCGCGGCTGCAACAGCGGCTTTACGTGGATCGATTTCTTCCGAAACCGCAGGCTGTACGTCTGGCACGGAAGTCGGTTCAGGCTGAGCCTGAGCGGCTTTTTTCGCTTTGGCGCGGGCAATCGCGGCCGCAACAGCG
>NZ_JBBMXG010000025.1:0-49219 GCF_037996705.1 Xenorhabdus bharatensis
TGAAATGGAAGTGCGTGAGCTGCTGTCTCAGTACGACTTCCCAGGCGACGACACGCCAATCATCCGTGGTTCTGCTCTGAAAGCGCTGGAAGGCGACGCAGAGTGGGAAGCTAAAGTTGTTGAACTGGCTGAAGCACTGGATACTTACATTCCAGAACCAGAGCGTGACATTGACAAGCCATTCCTGCTGCCAATCGAAGACGTATTCTCCATCTCCGGCCGTGGTACTGTTGTAACGGGTCGTGTTGAGCGTGGTATCGTTAAAGTTGGTGACGAAGTTGAAATCGTTGGTATCAAAGATACTGCGAAAACAACTTGTACTGGCGTTGAAATGTTCCGCAAACTGCTGGACGAAGGCCGTGCGGGTGAGAACGTTGGTGTTCTGCTGCGTGGTACTAAGCGTGACGAAATCGAACGTGGTCAGGTACTGGCTAAACCAGGTTCAATCAAGCCACACACTACTTTCGAATCTGAAGTATATATCCTGAGCAAAGATGAAGGTGGCCGTCATACTCCATTCTTCAAAGGTTACCGTCCACAGTTCTACTTCCGTACAACTGACGTAACCGGTACTATCGAACTGCCAGAAGGCGTTGAGATGGTAATGCCAGGTGACAACATCAACATGATCGTTACTCTGATTGCTCCAATCGCAATGGACGAAGGTCTGCGTTTTGCAATCCGTGAAGGCGGCCGTACCGTAGGTGCTGGTGTTGTTGCTAAAGTGATCGCATAATTTTTTAATGTGTTCATTTTGGAAGGGCATCGATAGATGCCCTTTTTATACGTTGTCTTAAAAAGAACCTATCTCATCAATAGTTATTTAATAGTTGTTCGATAGTTGTCGATGGGTACATGAAATAGTTGTACTGAATTATTGGTGAGATAGGCTCTGATACAACGGATAGGATTTGGTATCCGCCTGTTTTCAGACAGATAGTTTTAAGAGAGTTTTCTTAATAAGTTCGTTTTCAGGAAAACGGGTACGAAAAGTCCTGCTGAATTATGACGCCGAGTCAGATACAATTACAATTATTTTTGGGTTCGGTCTGATTTGTTTTGCTCTTGCGAGGCAAGCTGGCTATCTATTTACATCATAGTTACTTACATATAGTTACAGGTTGGTTTATGAGTGCGAATAGCAATGCTCAAGAAAGCGGGCGTGGTCTTGATATAGCAAAATGGCTATTGGTAGCAGTGCTGCTGGTGGTTGCTATTGTGGGTAATTACTATTACCGGGAGTATAACCTGCCCCTGCGCGCGATAGCCGTTGTTGCTATTGTTGCCCTTGCAGGAGCAGTTGCATTGTTGACTGCGAAAGGTAAAGCTGCATTAGCATTTGCCCGTGAATCTCGCGTCGAAATGCGTAAAGTCATTTGGCCAACTCGCCAGGAAGCCCTGCATACAACTCTCATTGTTGCAGCAGTAACCGCTGTCATGTCACTGATTTTGTGGGGGCTTGATGGTATTCTGGTGCGTTTAGTTTCATTTATTACAGGCCTGAGGTTTTAAGAATGTCTGAGTCCCCAAAAAAGCGTTGGTATGTCATACAGGCATTTTCTGGGTTTGAAGGTCGCGTAGTTCAATCTCTGCGTGAACATATCAAATTACAAGATATGGAAGATTCTTTCGGTGACATTATGGTGCCGACAGAAGAAGTCGTTGAGATCCGCAGTGGCCAGCGTCGTAAAAGCGAACGTAAATTCTTCCCGGGCTATGTCTTGGTACAAATGGTAATGAACGATGCAACATGGCATCTGGTTCGCGGTGTACCTCGCGTAATGGGTTTTGTTGGCGGTACACCTGACCGTCCTGCACCAATCACTGGCAAAGAAGTCGATGCTATTATGAATCGTCTGCAGCAGGTTGGTGATAAACCACGTCCAAAAACTTTGTTCGAACCAGGCGAAATGGTCCGTGTCAACGATGGTCCATTTGTAGACTTCAATGGTGTTGTAGAAGAAGTCGATTACGAGAAGAGCCGCCTGAAAGTTTCGGTTTCTATCTTTGGTCGTACTACGCCAGTTGAGCTGGATTTCAGTCAGGTCGAGAAAGCTTGATTTGATGCTTAATTGAGCATTTTTTCTTGCAAAGGGTGTGAAATTAGCATACAATTTCGCGCCTTTTGTTTTTATTCGGGGGCTATTTTAGGTTATCCGAATAGGCAACTCAGTCTGATGACAGACATAATTTTTTGTGGTTTTGCCTGATTTAATTATTAGGCGGGGCCTGAAACGTTAGGGGAGCCTCTTTTCTGAGGCGATAACACCCATATAGAGGAAATATAGATGGCTAAGAAAGTACAAGCCTACGTTAAGCTGCAAGTTGCAGCGGGTATGGCTAACCCAAGCCCACCAGTTGGTCCAGCACTGGGTCAGCAGGGTGTTAACATCATGGAATTCTGTAAAGCGTTCAATGCTAAAACTGAAAGCATTGAAAAAGGCCTGCCAATTCCAGTTGTTATCACTGTTTATGCAGACCGTTCTTTCACTTTCGTTACCAAAACCCCACCAGCGGCCGTTCTGCTGAAAAAAGCAGCTGGCGTTAAATCTGGTTCCGGCAAACCGAATAAAGAGAAAGTTGGTAAAGTAACCAGCGCTCAGATTCGTGAAATTGCTGAAACTAAAGCTGCGGATATGACTGGTGCTGACATTGACGCAATGATGCGTTCAATCGAAGGTACTGCTCGTTCCATGGGCCTGGTAGTGGAGGGTTAATCAATGGCTAAACTGACTAAGCGCATGCGCACTATTCGTGAAAAAGTTGATGCAACTAAGCAATATGACATCAATGAAGCCGTTGCTCTGCTGAAAGAACTGGCTACTGCTAAGTTCGTAGAAAGCGTTGACGTAGCTGTTAATCTTGGCATCGATGCTCGTAAATCTGACCAGAACGTTCGTGGCGCGACTGTACTGCCACACGGTACCGGTCGTTCAGTACGTGTTGCTGTATTTACCCAGGGTGCAAACGCTGAAGCGGCTAAAGCTGCTGGCGCAGAACTGGTAGGTATGGAAGATCTGGCTGAACAGATTAAGAAAGGCGAGATGAACTTCGACGTTGTTATCGCATCTCCAGATGCAATGCGCGTTGTTGGTCAACTGGGTCAAATCCTGGGCCCACGTGGTCTGATGCCAAACCCGAAAGTTGGTACTGTAACTCCTAACGTTGCTGAAGCTGTACAGAATGCTAAAGCTGGTCAGGTTCGTTACCGTAACGACAAAAACGGTATCATCCACACCACCATCGGTAAAGTTGACTTTGACGCTGACAAACTGAAAGAAAACCTGGAAGCTCTGCTGGTTGCGCTGAAAAAAGCAAAACCATCTTCAGCTAAAGGCGTTTACGTTAAGAAAGTTAGCCTGTCCACTACCATGGGCGCAGGTGTTGCGATTGACCAGTCTGGTCTGAACACCGTAACAGCTTAATAATTTAGGCTGAAAGCGAATAACGCTTTACCTCGGCGTCAGATTTGTTTAAAATCTGACGCCTCGAATTTGACTGAACAGATTTATAACAATTTATAATAATTGGCGCATAAAATTTGTTCAGGGCAAATCACAGTTTTCGGTTGGAGCTTGGCCTAATCCAAGCCCCGTCCAAGACCGCAGGCGTAAGTACGTAGATAAATTACTTACTTAATATCCTGCGTAGACGGTGACAGAGCCAAATGAAATTTAATTTCTGGATTCTGCTCACCGTGTTTCAGCGCTCAGGCATATTTCATGTTCTGAGTGAAGTGAGTCCCGGGTTTGCCCGGTTAATCCAGGAGCAAGAAGCTAATGGCACTAAATCTTCAAGACAAACAAGCGATTGTTGCTGAAGTCAGCGAAGTAGCCAAAGGCGCGCTGTCTGCGGTTGTTGCGGATTCTCGCGGCGTTACTGTAGATAAAATGACTGAACTGCGTAAAGCAGGTCGCGAAGCTGGCGTTTACATGCGTGTTGTTCGTAACACTCTGATGCGTCGTGCTGTTGAAGGTACTGATTATGAGTGCCTGAAAGAAGCGTTTGTTGGTCCAACCTTGATTGCTTTTTCTAACGAACATCCGGGCGCCGCTGCTCGTCTGTTCAAAGATTTCGCGAAAGCGAACCCAGCATTCGAGATTAAAGCAGCAGCCTTTGAAGGTGAGTTTATCCCAGGTTCGGACATCGATCGTCTGGCTACACTCCCAACTTACGAAGAAGCAATCGCACGCCTGATGTCAACCATGAAAGAAGCCGCTGCAGGCAAACTGGTTCGCACTCTGGCTGCGCTACGCGATCAGAAAGAAGCTGCTTAATTGCTTATTTCCTTCGTTGCTTTTTAACGTATAAATTATTTCTGAATTTTAGGAACACTTGTTATGTCTATCACTAAAGAACAAATTCTGGACGCAGTTGCAGAAATGTCTGTAATGGACGTTGTTGAACTGATCAGCATGATGGAAGAAAAATTCGGCGTTTCTGCTGCTGCAGCTGTAGCTGTAGTTGGTGGCGCTGCTGAAGCAGTTGAAGAAAAAACTGAATTCGACGTAATCCTGACTGGCGTTGGCGCTAACAAAGTTGCTGTAATCAAAGCAGTACGTGGCGCAACTGGCCTGGGTCTGAAAGAAGCTAAAGACCTGGTTGAAAGCGCACCAGCAGCACTGAAAGAAGGCATCAGCAAAGACGACGCTGAAGCTCTGAAAAAATCTCTGGAAGAAGCAGGTGCTTCTGTTGAGATCAAGTAAGATCAGTTTGAAGTTCGCAGCCTGATTTTCAAGGCTGGCGGCTGGCGGTTTTTTAATCGCCAGCCTTTTTGCGCTGTAAGGCAGCTTGTAGTTTGTAAGGGACTTGTTTTACAAGGATGACTTTACAGAAAGACTGCCTTACAGAGCACATGCAGGGTGTTAGTAGCATTTCACACTGTTTGGCTACTAATCAACCCTAAATACTCCTTCCTATTGACGACTTAATATACTGTGTTCTCAGCTACGATCCACTCGGGTAGCTCGGTAGTAAGGTAACGCAATGAAATGATTTAAGAGTAATAGCAATGGGTATTACGGAAAATATTCTATTTTCTGTTCGAAAAAATAGTGTTGCAGAGTGCTGTCCTTAAGGGCGGACAGAGTGGGTCACTTATCAGCGAGCTGAGGAACCCTATGGTTTACTCCTATACCGAGAAAAAACGTATTCGTAAGGATTTTGGTAAACGTCCACAAGTTTTGGATGTTCCATACCTTCTTTCTATCCAACTTGACTCGTTCCAGAAGTTTATCGAGCAAGATCCTGAAGGCCAGAATGGACTGGAAGCGGCCTTCCGTTCTGTGTTCCCAATTCAGAGTTACAGCGGCAGTTCTGAGCTGCAATATGTAAGCTACCGTCTTGGCGAACCTGTTTTTGATGTTCAAGAGTGTCAGATCCGTGGTGTGACTTATTCCGCTCCACTGCGCGTTAAACTGCGTCTGGTGATCTATGAGCGTGAAGCGCCGGAAGGCACAGTAAAAGACATCAAAGAACAAGAAGTCTACATGGGTGAAATTCCACTCATGACTGATAACGGTACTTTCGTTATCAACGGTACTGAGCGCGTAATCGTATCTCAGTTACATCGTAGCCCAGGCGTTTTCTTTGACAGCGATAAGGGTAAAACCCATTCATCCGGTAAGGTACTGTATAATGCACGTATCATTCCTTACCGTGGTTCATGGTTGGATTTCGAATTCGATCCTAAAGATAACCTGTTTGTGCGTATCGACCGCCGTCGTAAATTACCGGCTTCGATTATTCTGCGCGCGATGGATTACACGAGCGAAGACATTCTGAATCTGTTCTTCGACAAGACCACGTTCGAAATTCGCGACAACAAATTGCAGATGACTCTGGTACCAGAACGTCTGCGTGGTGAGACAGCTTCATTTGATATTGAAGCGAACGGCAAACTTTATGTTGAAAAAGGCCGTCGTATCACTGCACGTCATATCCGCCAGTTAGAAAAAGATCAGGTAGACCGCATTGAGGTGCCTGTTGAATATATCGCGGGTAAAGTTGTTGCAAGAGATTACATCGATCAGCACACGGGTGAAATCATCTGTGCTGCGAACATGGAACTCTCTTTGGATCTGCTGGCACGTTTGAGCCAATCTGGTCATAAAACCATTGAGACCCTGTTCACCAACGACTTGGATCACGGTGCATACATCTCCGAGACTCTGCGAATTGACCCAACCAACGACCGCCTGAGCGCATTGGTTGAAATCTATCGCATGATGCGTCCGGGTGAACCACCAACACGTGAAGCAGCAGAAAATCTGTTTGAGAACCTGTTCTTCTCTGAAGATCGCTATGATCTGTCTGCTGTTGGCCGTATGAAGTTCAACCGTTCACTGGATCGTGAAGAGATTGAAGGTTCAGGTATCCTGAGCAAAGCTGACATCATTGATGTCATGAAAAAGCTTATCGATATCCGTAACGGTAAAGGCGAAGTGGATGATATCGACCACTTGGGCAACCGTCGTATCCGCTCCGTTGGTGAAATGGCTGAAAACCAGTTCCGTGTAGGTCTGGTACGTGTAGAGCGTGCGGTGAAAGAGCGTCTGTCTCTGGGCGATCTGGATACCCTGATGCCTCAGGATATGATCAACGCTAAGCCAATTTCAGCCGCAGTGAAAGAGTTCTTTGGTTCCAGCCAGCTGTCTCAGTTTATGGACCAGAACAACCCACTGTCTGAAATCACGCACAAACGCCGTATTTCTGCTTTGGGCCCGGGCGGTCTGACCCGTGAACGTGCAGGCTTTGAAGTTCGAGACGTACACCCGACTCACTATGGTCGTGTATGTCCAATCGAAACGCCTGAAGGTCCAAACATCGGTCTGATTAACTCCCTGTCCGTTTATGCCCGTACCAACGAATATGGTTTCCTTGAAACCCCTTATCGTTTAGTACGTGATGGCGTGGTAACCGATGAGATTCATTACCTGTCAGCGATTGAAGAAGGTAACTACGTCATTGCGCAGGCTAACTCCGCACTGGACGAAGAAGGCCACTTCATTGAAGAACTGGTAACCTGCCGTCATTATGACGAATCCAGCTTGTTCAGCCGTGATCAGGTTCAGTACATGGACGTTTCGACACAACAGATCGTGTCCGTCGGTGCTTCCCTGATCCCATTCCTTGAACACGATGACGCCAACCGTGCATTGATGGGTGCGAACATGCAACGTCAGGCAGTTCCAACTCTGCGTGCAGACAAGCCGCTGGTCGGAACAGGTATGGAGCGTGCGGTAGCGGTTGACTCCGGTGTAACCTCCGTTGCTAAACGTGGCGGTGTGGTTCAGTACGTTGACGCATCCCGTATCGTGATTAAGGTTAACGAAGATGAAATGTACGCTGGTGAAGCGGGCATTGATATCTATAACCTGACCAAGTACACCCGCTCTAACCAGAACACTTGTATCAACCAGATGCCATGTGTGTCTCTGGGTGAAATGGTAGAACGTGGTGACGTTCTGGCTGATGGCCCATCCACCGATTTGGGTGAGCTGGCACTGGGTCAGAACATGCGCGTGGCGTTCATGCCATGGAATGGTTATAACTTCGAGGACTCCATCCTCGTCTCTGAGCGTGTTGTTCAGGAAGACCGTTTCACTACTATTCATATTCAGGAACTGGCTTGTGTATCCCGTGATACTAAACTGGGGCCTGAAGAGATCACTGCTGACATCCCTAACGTGGGTGAAGCAGCGCTGTCTAAACTGGACGAATCCGGTATTGTTTATATCGGTGCGGAAGTGAAAGGTGGCGACATTCTGGTCGGTAAAGTGACACCAAAAGGTGAAACTCAGTTAACGCCAGAAGAAAAACTGTTGCGTGCGATCTTTGGTGAAAAAGCGTCTGACGTTAAAGATTCATCACTGCGTGTACCAAACGGTGTTTCCGGTACTGTTATCGACGTACAGGTCTTTACCCGTGATGGCGTAGAAAAAGACAAGCGTGCTCTGGAAATCGAAGAGATGCAGCTGCGTCAGGCGAAGAAAGACCTGACTGAAGAACTGCGTATTTTCGAAGCTGGTTTGTTTGCCCGTATTCGTTCCGCACTGGTTTCCGGTGGAATTGAAGCGGAAAAATTAGACAAGCTGCCACGTGAGCGCTGGTTAGAACTGGGTCTGGCTGATGAAGATAAACAGAATCAGCTGGAACAGTTGGCAGAACAGTATGACGAACTGAAAGCTGAGTTCGAGAAAAAACTGGATGCTAAACGCCGTAAGATCACTCAGGGTGATGATTTAGCACCTGGTGTACTGAAAATCGTTAAGGTTTATCTGGCAGTGAAACGTCAGATCCAGCCTGGTGATAAGATGGCAGGTCGTCACGGTAACAAGGGTGTAATCTCTAAGATCAACCCAATCGAAGACATGCCTTACGATGAAAATGGTACTCCTGTTGACATCGTACTGAACCCGCTGGGCGTACCATCACGTATGAACATCGGTCAGATTCTGGAAACTCACCTGGGTATGGCGGCGAAGGGCATTGGTGACAAGATCAATGCAATGCTGAAACAGCAGCAGGAAGTTGCCAAACTGCGTGAATTTATCCAGAAAGCTTATGATCTGGGTGATGACACCCGTCAGAAAGTTGATTTGAATACTTTCACTGACGACGAAGTCATGCGTCTGGCTGAAAACCTGAAAAAAGGTATGCCAATCGCAACGCCAGTTTTCGACGGTGCGAAAGAGACTGAAATCAAAGAGCTGTTGAAACTGGGTGGCCTGCCGACTTCCGGTCAGATCACACTGTTTGACGGCCGTACCGGTGAGCAATTCGAGCGTCAGGTAACCGTTGGTTACATGTACATGCTGAAATTGAACCACTTGGTTGATGACAAGATGCACGCCCGTTCTACCGGTTCTTACAGCTTGGTTACTCAGCAGCCGCTGGGTGGTAAAGCACAGTTCGGTGGTCAGCGTTTCGGGGAGATGGAAGTGTGGGCACTGGAAGCATACGGTGCTGCCTATACTCTGCAAGAAATGCTTACCGTTAAGTCTGATGACGTTAACGGTCGTACCAAGATGTATAAAAACATCGTGGACGGTAACCACCAGATGGAACCAGGTATGCCGGAGTCTTTCAACGTATTGCTGAAAGAGATCCGTTCCTTGGGTATCAACATCGAGCTGGAAGACGAATAAATCGTTTTCCGCTGGCACTACCCCCTTAAATACATAAGGGGGTAGTTTGCCAGCCAGTGGTTACACTGGTTACAAGGGGGGAGTGGCATGGGCCACTCACCTAACAGGTCTAACTCCGACAGGAGCCATTTCGTGAAAGACTTATTGAAGTTTCTGAAAGCGCAAACCAAGACCGAAGAGTTTGATGCGATCAAAATTGCTCTGGCCTCTCCAGATATGATCCGTTCGTGGTCATTCGGGGAAGTAAAAAAGCCGGAAACCATTAACTACCGTACGTTCAAACCTGAGCGTGACGGTCTTTTCTGTGCGCGTATTTTCGGGCCGGTAAAAGATTACGAATGCTTGTGTGGTAAATACAAGCGCTTAAAACACCGTGGTGTGATTTGTGAGAAGTGTGGTGTTGAAGTCACTCAGACTAAAGTTCGCCGTGAACGTATGGGTCACATTGAACTGGCATCTCCGACTGCTCACATCTGGTTCCTGAAATCACTGCCATCCCGTATCGGCTTATTGCTGGATATGCCATTGCGTGACATCGAACGCGTACTGTACTTCGAATCCTATGTGGTTGTAGAAGGCGGCATGACCAGTCTTGAGCGCAGTCAGATCCTGACTGAAGAGCAGTATCTGGATGCACTGGAAGAGTTCGGTGATGAGTTCGACGCAAAAATGGGTGCAGAAGCGATCCAGTCTTTGTTGAAAAACATCGATCTGGAAAACGAATGTGAAACTCTGCGTGAAGAGCTGAACGAAACTAACTCTGAAACCAAACGTAAGAAACTGACCAAGCGCATCAAGCTGCTGGAAGCTTTCATTCAGTCTGGTAACAAACCAGAGTGGATGGTTCTGACTGTTCTGCCAGTTCTGCCACCGGATCTGCGTCCATTGGTTCCTCTGGATGGCGGCCGTTTCGCAACGTCTGACCTGAACGATCTGTATCGTCGCGTTATCAACCGTAACAACCGTCTGAAACGCCTGCTGGATCTGGCTGCGCCAGACATCATCGTACGTAACGAAAAACGTATGTTGCAGGAAGCGGTTGATGCATTGCTGGACAACGGTCGTCGTGGTCGCGCAATCACGGGTTCCAACAAGCGTCCTCTGAAATCCCTGGCTGACATGATCAAGGGTAAACAGGGTCGTTTCCGTCAGAACCTGTTGGGTAAACGTGTTGACTACTCAGGCCGTTCTGTAATTACAGTAGGTCCATACCTGCGCCTGCATCAGTGTGGTCTTCCTAAGAAGATGGCACTGGAGCTGTTCAAACCATTTATCTACGGCAAGCTGGAACTGCGTGGTCTGGCGACTACCATCAAAGCAGCTAAGAAAATGGTTGAACGCGAAGAAGCGGTTGTATGGGATATCCTTGATGAGGTTATCCGTGAGCATCCGGTTCTGCTGAACCGTGCACCAACCCTTCACCGTCTGGGTATTCAGGCGTTTGAACCGGTTCTGATCGAAGGTAAAGCGATTCAGTTGCACCCATTGGTGTGTGCGGCTTATAACGCCGACTTCGATGGTGACCAGATGGCTGTTCACGTACCGTTGACACTGGAAGCCCAGTTGGAAGCGCGTGCGCTGATGATGTCTACCAACAACATCCTGTCTCCGGCGAGCGGTGAACCAATCATCGTTCCATCTCAGGACGTTGTATTGGGTCTGTACTACATGACCCGTGACTGTGTTAACGCGAAAGGCGAAGGCATGGTTCTGACCGGTCCTAAAGAAGCAGAACGCGTATACCGCGCAGGTCTGGCTTCTCTGCATGCCCGTGTCAAAGTTCGTATCACTGAAGAAGTGAGAGATGGTGAAGGTAACGTTGCTGTTAATACAGGTCTGGTTGATACCACTATCGGTCGTGCCATCCTGTGGATGATTGTACCGCGTGGTCTGCCATACTCACTGATTAACCAGCCACTGGGTAAAAAAGCAATCTCTAAGATGCTGAATACCTGTTACCGTGTGCTGGGCCTGAAACCAACCGTTATCTTAGCTGACCAGACCATGTACACCGGTTTTGCTTACGCTGCCCGTTCAGGGGTATCCGTAGGTATTGACGACATGGTTATTCCTGAGAAGAAAGAAGGCATCATCGCGGAAGCAGAAGCTGAAGTTGCTGAAATTCAGGAACAGTTCCAGTCAGGTCTGGTAACTGCGGGCGAACGCTATAACAAAGTTATCGATATCTGGGCTGCGGCAAACGAACGTGTTGCTAAAGCGATGATGGAAAACCTCTCTTCTGAGACTGTGATTAACAGCAAAGGTGAAGAAGAACAACAGGTTTCCTTCAACAACATCTTTATGATGGCCGACTCCGGTGCTCGTGGTTCTGCTGCTCAGATTCGTCAGTTGGCGGGTATGCGTGGTCTGATGGCAACGCCAGATGGCTCCATCATCGAAACCCCAATCACCGCGAACTTCCGTGAAGGTCTGAACGTACTTCAGTACTTCATCTCAACCCACGGTGCTCGTAAAGGTCTTGCGGATACCGCACTGAAAACTGCGAACTCCGGTTATCTGACTCGTCGTCTGGTTGACGTTGCTCAGGATCTGGTTGTTACTGAAGATGACTGTGGTACTCATAATGGCATCATGATGACTCCGGTTATCGAAGGTGGTGACGTTAAAGAACCTCTGCGTGAGCGTGTACTGGGTCGTGTGACTGCTGAAGACGTTCTGAAACCGGGTTCTGCGGATATTCTGGTTCCACGTAACACTCTGCTGAACGAGAAATGGTGTGATCTGTTAGAAGAAAACTCCGTTGACAGCGTGAAAGTACGCTCTGTAGTAAGTTGTGAAACTGACTTCGGTGTCTGTGCGAACTGTTACGGACGTGACCTTGCTCGTGGTCATATCATCAACAAAGGTGAAGCAGTTGGTGTTATCGCGGCACAGTCAATCGGTGAGCCGGGTACACAGCTGACGATGCGTACGTTCCACATCGGTGGTGCGGCATCTCGTGCGGCAGCAGAATCCAGCATTCAGGTACGTAACAAAGGTCAATTGAAACTGACCAACGCTAAATTCGTTACCAACTCAGCGGGCAAACTGGTTATTACTTCCCGTAATACCGAATTGCGTCTGATTGACGATTTCGGCCGTACTAAAGAAAGCTATAAAGTGCCTTACGGCTCCGTATTGTCTAAAGGTGATGGCGAGAAAGTTGCCGGCGGTGAAACCGTTGCTAACTGGGACCCACACACCATGCCAGTCGTGAGTGAAGTGTCCGGTATCATCCAGTTCTCTGACATGGTAGATGGCCAGACCATTACCCGTCAGACGGACGAACTGACCGGCCTTTCATCACTGGTGGTTCTGGACAGTGCAGAGCGTACCGGTAGCGGTAAAGACCTGCGTCCGGCACTGAAAATCGTTGATGCTCAGGGTAACGACGTTCTGATCCCAGGTACAGATATGCCTGCTCAGTACTTCCTGCCGGGTAAAGCGATTGTTCAGCTGGAAGATGGCATATCTATCTCTGCGGGTGACACGCTGGCGCGTATTCCTCAGGAATCTGGCGGTACTAAAGATATCACCGGTGGTCTGCCACGCGTTGCAGACCTGTTCGAAGCACGTCGTCCGAAAGAGCCTGCTATCCTGGCAGAAATCAGCGGTATCGTTTCCTTCGGTAAAGAAACCAAAGGTAAACGCCGTTTGGTAATCAGCCCACTGGATGGTAGTGATGCTTACGAAGAGATGATCCCTAAATGGCGTCAGCTCAACGTATTCGAAGGTGAGGTTGTTGAACGTGGTGACGTGATCTCCGATGGCCCAGAATCTCCACACGACATTCTGCGTCTGCGTGGCGTTCATGCCGTTGCTCGTTACATCACTAACGAAGTTCAGGAAGTTTACCGTCTGCAAGGCGTTAAGATTAACGATAAACACATTGAGGTTATCGTTCGTCAGATGCTGCGTAAAGTGACCATTGCAAGCGCAGGAAGCTCTGAATTCCTTGAAGGCGAGCAAGTTGAATACGCACGCGTTAAAGTTGCTAACCGTAAATTGGATCAAGATGGCAAAGTCCCTGCGACCTTCCACCGTGATCTGTTGGGTATCACCAAAGCATCACTGGCAACAGAATCCTTCATCTCTGCGGCGTCGTTCCAGGAAACAACCCGCGTACTGACTGAAGCAGCTGTTGCAGGTAAACGTGATGAACTGCGTGGCCTGAAAGAGAACGTAATTGTGGGTCGTCTGATCCCAGCGGGTACCGGTTATGCTTACCATCAGGATCGTATGCGTCGTCGTCACGAGAATGAAGTGGTTGAAGCACCACAAGTGACTGTTGACGAAGCCACTGCAAACCTTGCTGAATTGTTGAATGCAGGTTTCGGTAGCAGCTCCAACGAGTAATACCATGATGAGTAGGATACATAATTCGTATCACTAATCATAAAATGCCCTCTCTGGTAGAGGGCATTTTTATTTTGGATGGAAAACAGAATGAGACAAATCGTTAATGTTGCTGCCATGATTTTCTTGCTGTCGTTATTCTTTTTCTCCAATCAGGTCGCAGCGTATCAGCCTGATGGGAAAAACTATCGTTATATGGAGGTCATCAGAGACAGCGAAATTTATGCCTTGATCGGAGAGCATGTGATTCAGGTTGGCACCTTTAGGGAAGGGCAGAGCCTGCAAGTGGTTCAGGATGAAGGGGAAGACAGTGATTATTATGTATTTAGGTTTGGTAATGGGAAAGGTTATATAGCTAAAAACCATTTAAAAGAAATAAAAAAAGCCCAATTCCCCAGTGATCCTTTCCCCATCCTCAATAATAAAGTCGCTCAGGGTTTAGCCACCTTTCAGAAAACGAAGGTTTACAGCACGCTGAAAGTTGATAGCAAGCCAATTGCAGTACTGGCAGCCGATCTCCGCTATCCGATTCAGGATAAGGTACAGGATATTAAGCATAATATTTGGTATGAAATTAATCTGGGGGGACGGTTGGGCTATATTCGTGCTCAGGATGCTGAACAGGATAATGGTATACCTGTGCTGACATACCACCATATCCTTAATGATAAAGAAAATAAGCGTTTTCTGCATACATCAACAACCACGTCTTTGAACGCCTTCCGTAGTCAAATGGATTACTTAAAACAGGCTGGCTACACCACAATTTCACTCTATGAGTTGGAAGGGTACTTAAAAGGTACAATTAACCTGCCGGCGAAAGTCGTTGCTTTGACTTTTGATGATGGATTGAAGTCAGTGTATCGCTATGCTTATCCAATACTGAAAAAAAATGGACAAGAGGCGACACTTTTTATCATTTCATCCCGAATCAAACGTCACCCTCAGAAATGGAATCCCAATAATCTACAATTTTTGAGTCTTAATGAATTGTTATCTATGCAGGATGTTTTTGATTTTCAATCCCATACTCATTTTTTGCATCGGTTAGATAAAAATAAGAAACCCATATTATTCAAGCGATCATACCGGAATATTTTGTATGATTTTGAACGCTCCCGCCGGGCATTATCACAATTTAATCCCCACGTGATTTATCTTTCCTATCCGTTTGGCGGATATAATATGTCAGCGATGAAAGCGGCTAAAAATGCAGGTTTTCATTTGGCGGTTACTACCGTGCAGGGAAAAGTTAAATTGGGAGATAATCCTTTTTCTTTGAAACGGCTATATATATTACGGACAGATTCCATTGAAAAAATGGCAAAAATAATAGCCAATAAACCAAGAGATATTTCTTTTTCTAAGATAAATAGTCACAAATGACATATTAAGGTTAGCGGTTATGTCTCCAATGTTCTGCTCAAGAAAATAAACGTATTTATAATAAATTATGTGATTTGGCAGAGCGTCAGTTGCTATTTTTTGATGATGACAAAATTAAGTTAACACGCAGTGGCAAAGCGCTGATTGAGTCAATCGTAACTACAGAATTTAATGACTAAATATGATGAGTAATCATCATTAAAGCCACCCGTTTTTATTCCTATGTTACACAATGGATTTCAAGATGCAGCCACCAAAGAAGCAACTTAAAAGACGAAGTGTATAAACGGGTGGTTTTAATGTGTGCCGGTTCAGGTAGATCCTTTACTCTTTATCATTTTGATAAATGTTTCCCGGGCACTCGATGAACCAAGGCGTTCAGCTTCATCTAGCAGAGCCAGTGCCTTATTGATATCTCCCTTTTTAATTGCTTCTCTGATGGCCTCGTTGAAGTGCTGTTCTGTTTCATTTGAAATAGATTTAGTCACCCTATTAGGCTTCGGATCTATAAGAGAATGATCAGCCAATACGTTTTCGGTAGTTCGTTCTGACGTCACTTTCAGTATTAAAGTTCCGGTATCAGTATGGCGAGCTACTGGGTCTGGAATATTGGGAACCGCGTTACCTACTCCCTGAGCATAGGCTTTGGCTGGATCAACCATTTTTGTCGATGTTTGTAGGTCTGCATGGGTAGTATAAATCAGCAAATATATCTTTTTCTGGCCTGATGTCGGCGTTATTTTAAACGTTCTTTCAACCCGTTCCCCTGAAAAGATCTCCGGCTGTTGATAGGAAAAAGAATGGCTTGAATAAAATGCAACAGGTTGAAATTTTTCATCAAACGCCAACACGTTAGGTAAATAGACCTGCTTATCATTTATCAGGCTGCTTAACGTCATTTTCAGTGCACCCTGACTGGCTGGTAAAGCAAGAGTGGTAACTGCTCCCTGAATATTTCCTTCGTTAATCTGAGGTGAAGTCCGATTGAGAACAATGGTGTGCATTGCCGGGAGCTTCATGGGTTTCCATACCTGCTTCTGTAAAACAGAAGCAGGTATGGAATAAGCAACATTGTTGCTTATTTCCTGATTAAACATAGCCTTCTCAGAGACAGTATCTGTTGCATAAGCCACTAAGGGGAGGCTTAGGCAGGAGAGAATACTGTAATAGAAGAGAGTAGTTAGTGTGGTTTTCATCGTTTTACCCTTACCTGAAATTACCACCAGGCTTCAAATTGAGCACCAAACGTGAACTCATCATTCTTACCACGGCTGAAATGGTGATCAGTGGTGTCACGATACGCTACCCCATCGTTATAACCGGGAATTTTATTGGCATAACCCCATTTTTCATTCCATTTAGCATAAGTGGTGTACAAACGGATAGCCGGACGGGACCAGATGCTATCACCCGCCTGCCATTGTTGGGCCAGCGTGATTTTGTACTGGTCATTAATCGCTTTGGTACGCTGAGACTGGACATTATCGTAGCCAATCTCCATTAACGTACTCATGGTGGGTGTCCATTTGTACATTGGGCGGATACCTGCGGTATACCAAATAGTGCCATTACGATTATCGCGATCAATATTTTGGTACATGGCGACGTACATTAAGTCCCATTCTTTAGCCAGATTGATGGCTCCATGATTTATTACACGCAGCACATGACCATTATTGTTGGTACTGGCTCCCGCAGAACGACCATTATTATTGGATGTCATAGCGTCAGTCGCATACTGAACAACAAGTTTATTGAACCCATCCAACATACTTTGGGTATGTTCAGCCGTTAGCATGACTCCATCTTTAGACGCATTTTGGGCCAGATGATAACCCTTACGTAGATTAGTCCGCCCGTAATCGACACCTAATTCCAGCACGCCATCACTGTTGATGGGGAGGGCTGCAAGCCGGGCATCAAAAATATCATTAGAGGTTTCTGTATTTTGATTTTTATTACCAACCCAGCGATATGAACCTCCACTTTCGGTATTGCGTGTCACGGCAAGAGAAAGTTTGCCAAAATCAAGGTCAATATTTTCTAAACCGGCTCCGGGACCGGAGGTGTCCCAATAATAGAAATCGATCATATGTACATCATGGCGTTGATAAAAACGCTTCCCGGCCCACAGTGTTGAACCGGGTAACCAGTCAATCAGGTTAGTTGCCTTTACATTCACTTCGCGGAATACTGGGTTGACTGATTCATTATCGTTTTTCTGAGCGACGCTATAGGCCAGATTGGTATCGAAATAGAAGCGTTTATCGTCTTGCTGCCATAAAGCTTGCCCCAATTTTAATTCAGCATAGGTTTCACACTCATTTCCGAGGCGGTATTTACTCTGTGCCCCTGTACTTTGAGCACATGTTTGCTCACCGCCACGGCCTGCCCAGCCGATACCTGAACGGGCATAACCGTGGAAGTCTACCGCAGCGGCCTGCATGGAAAATAATCCAGCCAGCACGGGTAATGAGAGAGGTAAGATGCGCATAATTGTTCTCCTGTTATTTTTTTATGGCGGGGTTTTAAACCCCTGGTTCTTTATATAGACGCCGACATGCCGTTCCGTCTTCCCGAAACAGATGACAACGATGAGGGGCTAATCCGATAGTGAAGGTTGCCCCTTCTTCTACAAGAACAATATCAGGCTGGAGATAAACGAGATTTTGACGAATGGTTGATATGTGGATATGAATATGCGTTTCATTACCTAACTGCTCTATTATCTGTACAGTTCCTGTCAGTGTTACGTCAGCGATATCGCTGGGCAAAAGGTGTTCCGGACGGATACCCAGAGACACATTACTCCCGACGGTAACTCCGTTACTTTCGACCGGAAGCCAGACATGCTGCCCATTAGGCAGGCTGATCTGTACTTGATCAACAGCGATTGCAGAGACTTTGACAGGTAAGAAATTCATCTTTGGAGAGCCCATGAAACTGGCTACGAAACGGTTAGCCGGATAGTGATAAATTTCGAGAGGTTTACCAACCTGAGCAATACTGCCAGCATCCAATACAACGATTTTGTCCGCTAATGTCATGGCCTCGGTTTGATCATGGGTGACATAGATCATGGTACGTTGCAGACGTTTGTGCAGACGTGAAATTTCGATACGCATCTGGACTCGCAGAGCAGCGTCCAGATTGGAAAGAGGTTCATCCAGTAGAAAAATATTGGGTTCGGCTACCAGAGTACGGCCAATAGCCACTCGCTGGCGCTGACCACCGGATAGTGCTTTGGGACGGCGATCCAGTAGATGAGCGAGCTGGAGAGTTTCTGCGACTTGCTCTACCCGTCTTTGAATCTCACTTTTTTTAATACCTGCCAGTTTCAGGCCGAAAGACATGTTATCTGCTACGGACAAATGGGGGTAAAGTGCATAAGATTGGAAAACCATGCCGATACTGCGTTTCGCAGGTGGCACATCATTTATGACTTGGCCTGCAATCAGCATTTCACCGGACGTAATATCTTCCAGACCGGCAATCATCCTCAATAAAGTCGATTTTCCACATCCTGACGGACCAACAAAAACCACAAACTCCCCTTCATCAATCTCAAGATTGAGATTTCTGGAAATAACATTTTCACCATAAGCCTTAGATACATTACGCAGTGTGACGCTGGACATATGTTTCCCTCGGAGTTGCCATCCTGGTTTGTAGTGAAATGTAGATGGCAGGATTGTGTACAAAATTACAGGAATAAAAATCCTCCATTTTATCGTTTTTTTATGGGGGAGGGATTAGGAGGATGAGATTAGTCGGATTACAAAATTCCTTGATATTTCACGAAATAAAATGTGATTTTAGTTCCAAAAATGGGTGCCTTCTTAAGGCTGGCGGCATGATTTACAGTGCTTTTGTAATCACGTTCACACTCATTTGATGAGAGGCGTAGACAAGGGGAGGATGAGTCGGCTTTCTATTAATTGCACACTGTGAAATATTTTCTGGCGGTGTAGTGAAAAATGCATTTTAAATCAGCAAATACTGAAAAGGACGGAATGATGACAAAAATAATCTCAAAAGTAGGTGCTCGTGCGCTGATGCTTTCCGTTTTATCTGCATGGGTACTTTCTATTCCTGCTTTCGCAAAACTGGAAGAAGGTAAGCTGGTGATTTGGATCAATGGGGATAAGGGATATAACGGGTTGGCGCAAGTTGGTGACAGGTTTATGCAGGAAACGGGGATCCCAGTCAGTGTTGAACATCCCGATAAACTGGAAGAAAAATATCCTCAGATTGCGGCTGTGGGAGATGGCCCGGATATCATTTTCTGGGCACATGATCGTTTTGGGGGCTATGCACAGTCGGGGTTACTGGCTGAGGTTACGCCTGATAAGAATTTTATGGATAAACTATTTCCCTTTACCTGGGATGCGGTTCGTTATGAGGGCAAATTGATCGGCTACCCTATTGCGGTAGAAGCTCTTTCTCTTATTTACAATAAGGACTTGGTTAAGTCACCTCCCTTAACATGGGAAGAGATTCCAGTGTTAGATAACGAGCTAAAAAAGCAGGGGAAAAATGCGATCATGTTTAATCTTCAGGAACCTTATTTCCCTTGGCCCCTGATTGCTGCTGATGGTGGATACGCTTTCAAGAGGCAGGGTGATACCTACGATATTAAAGATAGCGGGGTAAATCATACTGGTTCTAAAGCTGGTCTGGCATTTTTAGTCAGTCTGGTAAAAAACAAACACCTTAGTGCTGATACCGATTATTCCATTGCTGAAGCTGCTTTTAATAAAGGTACGATAGCAATGACGATTAATGGCCCCTGGTCATGGGGGAATATCGATAAAAGTAATATTAACTATGGTGTTACTCTGCTGCCGACTTTTAAAGGCCAGCCTTCTAAACCTTTTGTTGGCATTTTAAGTGCAGGAATTAACGCCGCCAGCCCCAATAAAGAACTGGCCAAGGAGTTTTTGGAAAACTACCTGCTGACTAATGATGGCTTAGCAATGATGGATAAGGATAAGCCGTTGGGTGCTGTAGCGTTGAAGTCTTATCAGGATATCCTTGCTAAAGATCCCCGCATTGCAGCCACGATGGATAATGCCCAGAAAGGCGAAATTATGCCGAATATTTCACAAATGAGCGGCTTTTGGTACGCCATGCGTAGTGCAGTTCTTAATGCCGTCAGTGGCCGACAACCTGTAGATGCGGCTCTCAATGATGCAGAAGCCCGGATTGTAAAATAAACGAGTATGTGTCTTCTTCTTTTGAAGGAGATTTTTGGTTTATTGGAGGAAGGATTTTCTCATTGAATCTCAGTAACACCGATTCGTGGGAAGAGGCACACAGGTAATAAATTTTTAGTGACAGGAAGTACATAATGTCAGCAAGGTTGAACAAAAATGTATGGTGGCCAGGTTCTCTCCTGAAATGGTTTGCAGTTGGACTGAGCTTGTCTTTTACCGGTTATTTGATTGTGTTGATGTACGCACAAGGGGAATACCTGTTTGCGATTCTGATACTGGTATTACTGGGTAGTGGTGTTTATGTTTTCGCTAATAGTCAGTCCTATGCTTGGCGTTATACCTACCCGGGTATTGCCGCAATGTTATTGTTTGTTCTGTTCCCGCTGATTTGTACCATTGCGATTGCTTTTACAAACTATAGCAGTACAAACCAGCTTACCCTTGAACGAGCTCAGGTAGTACTGATGAGTAGACAATATCAGACAGGGCAGTCATTTAATTTCAAACTTTATCCCCAAGATCAGCAGTGGGTTTTGGTATTAAATTCTGCTGACAGTTCAAAGGTATTGGTATCAGCACCTTTTTCTTTATCTGATAAAGAAAAAATCATTCTGCCATTATATGAGCAAGTAACCCGCTTTCATCATGATGCTGCTACATTGCGTACCATTACACAGAACCGTCAGGCATTAGGGCAAATAACCGTTATTCTGCCGGATAACAGTCGATTACGCATGAGTTCTTTGCGGCAATTTTCCGGTCTACATTCCCTTTATACTCTGGATAAAGAGGATAATACCCTCACTAATAATCAGACAGGTGTAAAATATCGCCCGAATATGGAGACAGGTTTTTACCAATCTATTGATGCAAAAGGGGAATGGGGTGATGGGACGTTGAGTCCCGGATTTACGGTTTCCATTGGTTGGAAAAATTTTCTACGGGTTATGCAAGACGAAGGGATTCAAAAACCTTTCCTCTCCATTTTTATCTGGACTGTGCTCTTTTCTCTGTTAACGGTAATATTAACTGTGGCACTGGGCATGATTCTGGCTTGTATTGTGCAGTGGGAAGCGCTTAAGGGCAGGGCTATTTATCGTGTATTGCTTATCTTACCGTATGCCGTACCTTCCTTTATTTCTATCTTGATTTTCAAAGGATTATTTAACCAGAGTTTTGGTGAGGTTAATCTACTGCTTAATGGATTATTTGGTCTGAAGCCGGACTGGTTTACTGACCCGACTCTGGCCAGAACTATGTTGATTATTGTTAATACATGGCTGGGCTATCCCTACATGATGATCCTTTGTATGGGGCTATTGAAAGCGATTCCTGATGATCTGTATGAAGCCTCCGCGATGGATGGTGCCGGGCCGCTACAGAATTTCTGCTATATCACTTTTCCTTTGTTAATTAAACCTCTGACGCCTTTGATGATTGCTAGTTTTGCTTTTAACTTCAATAACTTTGTTCTCATCCAATTGCTTACCAACGGCAGGCCGGACCATATTGGGACAACGACACCTGCGGGTTATACCGACCTACTAGTCAGCTATACCTACCGTATTGCTTTTGAGGGTGATGGAGGACAGGATTTTGGATTGGCGGCGGCGATAGCAACGTTAATCTTCTTGTTGGTGGGAGCGTTGGCAATCATTAACCTGAAAACGACACGAATTAAATTTGATTAAGGAGATAGTGGCATGGCGATGGTGCAACCTAAATCACAGCGGTGGCGAATATGGGTAACGCATATATTCATGCTGATTTTTATCGCCTCGATTTTATTTCCCTTACTCATGGTCATTGCTATCTCTTTACGACCGGGGAACTTTGCGACGGGTAGTTTGATCCCTGAGTCGATTTCCTGGGAACACTGGAAATTAGCATTGGGCTATAGTGTTGAATCCTCTGATGGGCGCATTACTCCTCCACCGTTTCCGGTAATGTTGTGGTTATGGAACTCTATAAAAGTCGCATTAATTACGGCGACTGGCATTGTTGCGTTGTCAACAACGTGTGCTTATGCTTTTGCTCGAATGCGTTTTCGTGGCAAAAACACCTTATTGAAAGGAATGCTTATTTTTCAAATGTTTCCCGCTGTTTTGTCGTTGGTGGCATTGTATGCCTTGTTTGATCGTTTGGGGGAATATATCCCTTTTATTGGTCTGAATACCCACGGTGGTGTGATTTTTGCCTATCTGGGGGGCATTGCTCTACACGTGTGGACGATAAAAGGTTATTTTGAAACGTTAGATCGGTCTTTAGAAGAAGCGGCCATGCTGGATGGCGCAACATCGTGGCAGGTTTTTCGTTTGATACTGTTGCCGCTTTCTGTCCCGATATTAGCGGTGGTATTTATCCTGTCTTTTATTGGTGCGATTACTGAAGTGCCAGTCGCATCGTTATTGTTAAGGGATGTGGATAATTACACATTAGCTGTGGGTATGCAGCAATATCTCCACCCTCAAAATTACCTCTGGGGTGACTTTGCCGCCGCTGCTGTACTTTCTGCTATACCTATTACAGTGGTTTTCTTACTTGCTCAGCGTTGGTTAGTGGGAGGATTGACAGCTGGTGGTGTGAAGGGGTGACAGTCTGTTCTAAACTCATCAAAGAGTAAAGGTAAAGCAAAACTTCGTACCTGAATAAAGGGTACGAAGTTTAATATTTTTTCGTCTTTTTCGTCTTTTTCGTCTTTTTCGTCTTTTTCGTCTGTCGTTATGGCACTCTTCTTCTGTGTTTATCTATTGTTTCCAATAATTGATTTATGTGTGCATTTTTGAACATCTCTTCCAATGTGACGGTTAATTTACGTCTCCAATTAGGATATTCCACAGTTGTGCCCGGGACATTGACAGGATTTTCCATACCCAGCCAGTCCTCAGGTTGTAAGCCCAACAAGGCACTGGTACAGCTGGCGAGATAATAGTGTATTCCTTGATTAATGGATGTTGGTATCTGTGATGAAGATGTCTCTGGCTGCAAGGGGGTTAGCGTATTTTCTGATCCTGAGAGATAGCCATGATGATTTAAACTCTGTAATAGTTTTTGCTTACAGTATTCGCGTTCATCATGTAATTCAGTAAGTAATGCCTTATCAGGATATAACCCAATTGATTCCCCCAGTTCCAGATCACCACTTTGCCAAAATCCACATAATGTCGGTAAATCATGAGTAGTGATAGTAGCCATAGCTTGTGTCTGATATTTTTCGGGTGGCTTAAATTCACCTTGTCCGTCGCGCTCAAAATAAAAAACCTTATAAGAATAAACACCACGGTCACGTAATTTTCCAACAATCTCTTCCGGTACAATCCCTAAATCTTCGCCTATCACCATGCAACAATGACGCTGGCTTTCTAATGCCAGTATCGCCAATAAATCATCAACAGGATAATGGATATAAACGCCTTGAGCTGCGGTTTCTCCCTGAGGGATCCACCAAAGCCTGAGCAGTGCCATAACATGATCAATGCGTAATGCTCCACAGTGACGCATATTACTACGCAGTAATTGAATAAAAGGTTGATAATTCTGAGCCTGTAATACATGAGGATTTATTGGAGGAAGCCCCCAATTTTGCCCCAATGGCCCCATGATATCAGGCGGCGCACCAATAGATGCTTTCATACAATAGAGATCTCGGTTATCCCAGGTTTCTGAACCACCTTGTGCCACGCCAACGGCCAGATCACGATAAATACCAATCGGCATAGCATAGCGCTGACTTTTACGAAAACAGTCAGCCAGTTGCCTATCAGCAATCCATTGTAACCAAAGAAAAAATTCCACCTCCTGTAGATGGGCGTGACAAAATGCCTGTACAGTCTCATTATCTGGATCGCGGTACTTTTCAGGCCAGACGTGCCAACCCCAATAAGTAGGACTTTCTCTATATAGTTTGTAATGCAGTGCATCATAGGTAGCCTGAGAATACAGGCTTTTGCCACCTTGTTTAATGAATTGACGGAATGCGAGATTTAGGGGATCGGCATCAGTTCGAGTATTGAATTGTTGATAAGCTAAACGTAACGCTGCCATTTTTAATGCCATTACACCGGCATAATCAACCCATTCTGTTTGGCGGAGACTTTGAATTCTGCTCTGGGTTTCCGGCCTCATCCACCACTTTTGAGCGTTGGCACTGGCTTGGAAATCCTCTACCTGACTGACATCAATATAAATGATATTCAACCAGTGGCGGGATGAGGGACTATAAGGACTGGCGTTTTCAGGCATGGCAGGATACATCGCATGTAGCGGGTTCAAGCCAATAAAAGCGCCGCCACGTCGAGCCAGTTCACGTAATATCTTTTTCAGATCGCCAAAATCGCCAATTCCCCAGTTAGTTTCGGAGCGCAGGGTATAAAGCTGGATACAGGCTCCCCACAATTTGTTACCTTCTATCAGTGATTCTGGTTCATAACAGCGTTCCGGTGCGATGATGATCTGCATAACATGGCGTTGTACCGTATCTTTGGAGCATGATAAGGGGACTAAACTAAGCGTGTGATAACCCAGAGGCAAAGAGGTTGGTAGTGCAAGTTGGTACTGGCAGTTTCCATGCAGGTGTGCCCCTTGTTCTGTCTGTATTTGCCACTGATATTGGGCAGAGGTATTCAGCGTAAATGTGAATGACTGACCAATGATTAATACTTTCACGGTGGGTAAGGCTGAAACCAATGGATCAGAAACCGGCCTTTTGACCGGTATATTTTCCTCCATGGCTTGCAGGATCCTATGCCTTATCTGAGTAGGAATAGTTTGTGGTTTGCCATAGGCATTAATATATTCAGTGACTATGCCAGCTTCTGCTGCTAAATCATCAAGGCTTTTGTTTTCCATTATGATCCTCTATTTAACCTGCCAGATACGTTGTTGATAATCCTGAATTGTTCTGTCGGAACTGAATGTTCCCATACGGGCAGTATTAAGGATCGTACTTTGTGTCCAGTGCGGGGTATTACGGTAGCGTTCATCAATCTGCTGATGCGTGGCACAGTAAGACGCAAAGTCAGCTAATACTAGATAAGGGTCACCACCATCAATCAGGCTGTGCAGCATTAAATCAAATGCCTGTTTATCTCCATGACTGAACTCACCGTTGGCGAGGGAATCCAGTATTGGTTGTAATTGCTTATTTTGTTGGAGAATGCTGGTGGGATCATAGCCCTCTCTCAGTAAGGTTTTTGCTTCTTCTACTGTATGTCCAAAGATAAAAATGTTGTCGCTACCAACCTGTTCGGCAATTTCGACATTCGCACCATCTAAGGTTCCAATAGTCAGTGCTCCGTTCAAGGCAAGTTTCATGTTACCAGTGCCGGAGGCTTCTTTTCCTGCTGTGGAGATTTGCTCTGATACATCGGCAGCCGGGATCATCAACTCAGCTTTGGAAACATTGTAATCAGGAATAAAGACAATTTTTATGCGATTGCGTACGATCGGATCATGGTTGATTTTTTCTGCTGCGTGATTGATAGCTGAAATAATATTTTTTGCCAGATAGTAGCCGGGAGCTGCTTTAGCACCAAACAGGAAAACACGCGGGTAAATGTCCAGTGTCGGATTTTCCTGAATCTGTCGATAAAGTGAGAGAATATGCAGCAGATTCAAATGCTGTCGTTTGTACTCATGCAGTCGTTTGATCTGCACGTCGAAAATGGCATGAGGGTCTAGTTTAATCCCCATTGTTTTATTGATGTAATTGGAAAGACGGATTTTATTGTTCTGTTTGACGGTGCGATAAGCTTCACGAAAAGCAGCATCAGCAGCGTAGGGTTCGAGTTTTTTTAGTTCAGTAATATCATTGCGCCATTCATGGCCTAATGTTTGATCAATCAGTGAAGAGAGTGCGGGGTTACACTGTGTTAACCAGCGACGTGGTGTCACTCCATTGGTAACGTTATGGAATTTTTGAGGCCACAATTGGTGATATTCAGGGAAGAGATCCGTCACAATTAAAGATGAATGCAATGCGGCAACGCCGTTAATCGCAAAACAGGCTACAACACAAAGATTGGCCATTCTTATCTGATGATCATGGATGACTGCCAGTTTTTCCCATATTCTTTGATTACCCGGCCAGTTTTGTTCTACCGTTTTACGAAAACGATGGTTTATTTCCTGAATAATACGATGGTGGCGTGGCAGTAATTCGCTGATGAGATGTTCATCCCAACGTTCCAAACCTTCCGGTAATAGAGTGTGGTTAGTATAAGCGAAGGTTTTCCCGGTAATGCTCCATGCAGTATCCCAATCTAGTTGGTGTTCATCAATCAGCAGGCGCATCATTTCAGGAATAGCGATAGTGGGGTGGGTATCATTGAGCTGTATCACTTCGTATTGCGGCAGCTCCTGTATTTGCCGTCCCGTTCGCTGGTAACGACGCAGAATATCGGCTACAGAACAGGCGCACTGAAAATATTGCTGCATCAGGCGGAGGCGTTTTCCAGCCCGATGGTTATCATTCGGGTAAAGAACTTTGGTCAGGCTGGTGGCTTCTATACCTTGTTGTTCCGCATGCAGGAACTGCCCATCATTGAACAGTGATAAATCAAAGGGATTATCATGTGTTGCTTGCCACAGGCGCAGCGGCTGTATAACACCATTATTATAACCAACGACAGGCAGATCCCACGCTTCCCCGGTCAGAGTAAAAGCCGGTTGCCAGATTTCACCACCGTCGGTTGTTGTGACCATTTCACCGCCGAAACTAACATCAACGTTCAGTGGTATATTGCGGTAAAACCATGGGTAGGTATTGCGCCCCCAGTCATCCGGAGTTTCAATTTGTAACCCTTGTTCGAAGGATTGCCGGAACAGCCCATACTGATAGTTAAGGCCGTAGCCGATTGCCGGTTGATTAATGGTTGCCATTGAGTCAAGAAAACAAGCAGCCAGACGACCTAAACCACCATTACCCAAGGCAGGATCAACTTCTTCTTCCAGGACATCACTTAGTACCACACCATATTCGGCTAAATACGTCTGAATATCATCATACCAGCCAAGATTCAGCAGATTGTTACCGGTTAAACGACCGATCAGAAACTCCATTGAAATGTAGTTTACATGCCGTTGCTTGCCTTTTGAGCCATCGGTAAGGGGAGGATTATTTATTTGATGGTGATTGTTTTGGTGATAAGCAGGCAGTAATTCCAAAAGAGTGGCACTGACAATTTGCCACCACTGATGTGTTGTTATTCCCTGTGCTAAGTCAAGGCCAAAGCGCTGCAACTGCCGGGTCAGGGCAGCCTGAAATTCGGCTTTATCAAGTTGGGGCTTTTTCATGGCGTCTTCATCCTGTCACTGAATAAGGAAAATATGCAGATTATTTAGTCTGATATGCTGAGGGTTCAGTGGACAAGAAACATCATCCTGTCAGGATATTCACGGGGATGAGTATTAGGGCGTAGCTATTTTTTCGTGCGCTTTCGCAATTTATTCAGGAAAAAGAAACGTTTCAGTTAAAGAATGTGACAGGGTGCAATTTAACACAATCTAATCAATCAACCTCATTGCAAATGGCGCACGTTTCTCTAAATTTGGGTGCTTATTTATGAATGTTACTGATTTGTATTTCTCAATAACATGACAACAAGGTTACAGGGATCAGTTCTACTCATTGCTTGTGAGGGGAGGAAATCAATGCTTATCCCATCGAAACTCAGTCGCCCCCTTCGCCTCAATCATATGGTCATGCGTGAGCGTCTGCTAGCGCAGCTGAATGAAGCACAGAATTATCGTTTGGTATTAGTAACCAGCCCGGCAGGGTATGGTAAAACTACGCTGATGTCACAATGGGCGGCAGGGCAGGGTAATCTGGGGTGGTATTCTCTGGATGATAGTGATAATCAGCCGGAGCGTTTTGCCAGTTATCTGATTGCTGCGATTCAACAGGCCACACAGGGGCATTGTGTCAAAAGTGAGGTTTTGGCGCAGAAACACCAGTATGCCAATTTATCGGCGCTGTTCGCACAGTTGTTTATCGAATTGAATGAATGGAAGCAGTCATTGTTTCTGGTGATCGATGATTATCATCTGATAGTGAATAATCTTATTCATGAAGCCATGCGTTTTTTTCTCCGTTATCAGCCGGAAAATCTCACTCTGATTATTCTTTCCCGTCAATTACCGTCGCTGGGGATTGCTAACTTGCGGGTGCGTGAGCAATTGCTGGAGTTTGACAGCCAGCAGTTAGCGTTTAATTATCAGGAGGCTCAGCAATTTTTTGATAAACGGTTGCCCAGTCCACTGGACGAGGATAATTGCAGGCAGTTATGTCATGACGTGGCCGGTTGGGCAACTGCGTTGCAGTTGATTGCTCTTTCTGCCCGTCAGGCCGGTAATACAGCAGAAATATCGGCAAAACGTCTCTCAGGCATTAATGCGGGTCATTTGTCCGATTATCTGGTGGATGAAGTTTTAAACCGTGTTGATCAGGAAACTCGCGCATTTTTGTTGCGCAGTTCTCTCCTGCGTTCAATGAATGATGGGTTGATTGTTTGTCTGACGGGCATGGAAAATGGTCAGCAACGCCTTGAAGATATTGAGCGTCAGGGGTTATTTATCCAGCGCATGGATGATTTCGGAGAATGGTTTTGTTTTCATCCCTTGTTCGCATCATTTCTTCGGCAGCGTTGTCATTGGGAAATGGCAGCCGATCTGCCGAAATTACATAGTACGGCGGCAGAAGGCTGGTTGATACAGGGGTATCCGGGAGAAGCCATTCATCATGCTTTGGCAGCAGGGGATACGAAGTTATTGTGCGATATTTTGCTGCAATATGCGTGGGAGCTGTTCAACCAGAGTCAACTGTCGCTATTGGAAGAGTGCATGAATGCGTTGCCCTATGAACAGCTCTTGGAAAACCCCCGTCTGGTGTTGTTACAGGCATGGTTGGCGCAGAGTCAGCATCGTCATTATGAGGTTAATGCGTTACTGAATCAGGCAGAGCAATCGTTGAAGCAAAAACAGATAACGATTGAGGCTGAACTATTGGGAGAATTTGATGCATTGCGTGCTCAGGTTGCGATTAATGATGGTCGACCGGATGACGCGGATTTGCTGGCTGAAAAAGCATTAGCTGCACTGCTGCCTGATAATGAATATGGTCGTATTGTTGCGATGTCAGTGAAAGGGGAAGTGTTGCACTGTAAGGGGGCGCTGTCTCAGGCATTAGCATTGATGAAACAGACGGAACAGTTGGCCCGTCGCTGCCATGTCTACCACTATGCGTTATGGGCATTATTACAGCAAAGTGAAATTTTACTGGCGCAGGGGTATTTACAGGGCGCTTATGAAACCCAAAAACACGCTTTTGATCTGGTCCGTGAACAACACTTGGAACAGCTACCGATGCATGAGTTTCTTTTGCGTATTCGCTCTCAGCTTCTGTGGTGTTGGGCGCGTATTGATGAATCAGAGGAAGCGGCCCGGCATGGTCTGGAGGTACTATCTAACTTTCAGCCTCAGCAACAATTGCAATGTCTGTCTCAACTGGCGAAATGCTCCTTAATCCGGGGAGATATTGATAACGCCCGCCGCCATTTAACCCGTTGTGAAAATTTGTTGAGTAATGGGCATTATCATCGGGACTGGAGGACGAATACCGATAAATTGCGGATCATTATCTGGCAGCATCTGGAAGATAATATTTCAGTAGCTCAATGGCTGGCTCAGGCTGAGAAACCTGAAAGTTTCAGTAATCACTTCAATCAGAATCAGTGGCGTAATATTGCCCGTGCTCAGATATTACTCGGCCAGAATGAAGAGGCGGAGACCATTTTAAACCGGCTGAATCAGTATGCGGTAAAACTGGAGTTGGTCAGTGATTTAAACCGCAATTTGTTGCTGTGCAACCTGCTTCACTGGCAGCTTGGTCGCAAGGCAGAAGCGCAAAAAGTGCTGATAGAAGCGCTGAAATTGGCTAATCGCACGGGCTTCATCAGTCACTTTGTACTTGAGGGTGAGTTGATGGCCCTGCAATTACGCCAGCTCATCCAGCTTAATATCCTGCCTGACTTTGAACAACATCGGGCACAGCGTATTTTGCGTGAAATTAATCGTCAGCATCGGCATAAATTTGCGCATTTCGATGAAACTTTTGTTGAACAGCTAATTACTCATCCCGATGTACCCGAACTTATCCGTAATAGTCCATTAACCCAACGTGAATGGCAGGTATTAGGCTTAATTTATTCTGGTTACAGTAATGAGCAAATTGCGACTGAACTGGAAGTCGCCGCTACGACGATTAAGACGCATATACGTAATCTGTATCAAAAAATGGGTATTACTCATCGTCAGGAAGCGATTCAACAAGCGCAGAGTTTAATGAAAATGATGGGGCTGGGTGTTCAATAAAATTTTCGTGAGGATGACATTTCTGATGATTTCATAAATAAAAAGGGGATATTGATGAATTTATTGCACTGTCATTGGCTTAATGAACCGGCCTCATGGCAACGTCAGGATAATGTACTGAGCGTGATAACTGATAATAAAACTGATTTTTGGCGTGACACATGGTATGGCTTTCAGCGCCACAGTGGCCATGTTTTTGGCTGCTATATTGGTGATTCACTGATTAAAGAAGGGTTCACTTTTCAGCTCTGCATTGAAGGGCGTTTTGAGCAGTTATACGATCAGGCTGGTATTATGTTGTTGCTTGATGAGCAGCATTGGCTGAAAGCCGGTATTGAATATGCCGATGGCAAGGCAACAATCGGCAGTGTATTAACCTCACCTTATTCTGATTGGGCGATGGGAGTTTTTTCGGGTAACGCTGAGAAATTCTGGTTGCGGCTGACCTATCAGGAAGGCGCTATCCGGCTGCAATATTCCACAGATGGTAAGCAGTGGCCCCTGTTGCGGTTATCCCCTTTTGCTATTAACCAACACAATGGTCAACGAGTGTTGATTGGTGCGATGTGTTGTTCACCAGAAAGAGAAGGGTTACAAGTGAAGTTCTCTGAATTCAGACTGAGGCCAGCCCTGAACAAGCCTTTGCATGATTTGAGTTAGTGTAATGGCTACAAATCGGTCAGATGAAATGCTTTTATGATGGATTAATACCCGAATATAAAAAGTAAAATAAAGGTATTATGGAAAAGGAGATGCAGATGGAAGATTTGTTGGAGTTTTTCGCGGCACTACTGGAGTGTATTTATCACATCATAAAATGCATATTTACATTATTAAGATGGATAATGGAAAATATCTTTAATTTTTTTATGGTTATCGGGGTTTTATTCTGTATTCCCATCGCGGGAAGTATCGTTAAATTTATTTGTTATAGCAGCTTCTTGGTATTGGTTTTATTAGCGTGTAAATACCGAAGAAAAATAAAAAGATATCTGAATGAAAAAGATCTCTTTAAATAAGTATTGAGGCGACTATCCCTCACCCAATGTGCAGTGTGGATGAGGGACATAAGTTTATTTCTTATCCCTGCCTGCCCAAATAATTATCCCAATCTTTCCAGACTGGCTGTAAGCCCGATCTGACCAGTGCTTCGGCAACCTGTTCCACAGAGCGGTGGTCATTCGGAGAAAATTGTTCCAGTTCGAGATGATCATTTTCGACGTAACCACCCGGCTGAGTCTTAGAACCAGCACTGACACTGTTTATCGCCAGAGGTACAACATGGTCGCGGAAATAAGGTGACTCACGGGTAGAAAGAGAAAGTTCAACATCGGGTGCCAGCAGGCGGAATGCGCAGATCAGTTGTACCAGTTCTGCATCATTCATCAGGGATGCGGGTTCAATCCCGCCAGCACAGGGACGCAGGCGTGGAAAGGAGATGGAATAACGGCTTTTCCAGAACTGTTTTTGTAGGAAAAACAGATGTTCTGCCACCATATAGCAATCAGTTCGCCAATGAGGTGATAAGCCGATTAATGCGCCCAGACCAATTTTATCAATGCCCGCCCGCCCTAGCCGCTCAGGGGTTTCCAGCCGCCAGTGAAAATCTTGTTTCTTACCCCTGAGATGGTGTAATTGATAACTGGGTTCGTGGTAGGTTTCCTGATAGACCAGTACAGCATCTAATCCCAGTGTTTTCAGTTCGGCATATTCTTTTTGCGCCAGTGGCTGAACTTCCATTGTGACTGAACTGAAATAACGGTGTATTAAGGGAAGGTAATGGCGAAAATAATCCATACCGACCTTTTTCTGGTGCTCCCCTGTCACCAGAAGGATATGCTCAAATCCCAGTTTTTTCAGCGCCTGACATTCAGCCTCAATTTCCTGTTCATTGAGCGTCTTACGTTTGATGTGGTTACTCATGGAAAAACCACAATAGGTACAGTCATTGGCGCACAAATTGGAAAGATAAAGCGGGATATAGAATCCCACAGTATTACCGAATCGCTGACGGGTTAATTGCTGTGCCCGCTGCGCTAATGGTTCAAGGTAGGGAAGGGCGGCGGGTGAGAGCAGAGCCATAAAATCATTCAGTGTCAGACGTTCACTATTTAGAGCATGCTCAACATCATGGCGGGTTTTACTATTGATGCTCAGCGTAATGTCATCCCAGTCTAACTGTTGCCAGTGATGGCGGAAAGTCTGTTCTGTCACGGTATTGCTGCTCATAAAGCCCCCAGAAAATCGGTCAGTGGGCTGGAGGCTTCCGCATGGAATTTCTGGCTTGCCACTCCTGCCTGATGAGCGAGTTCGCCTGCTTCAATGGCTGTTTTGAATGCCTGCGCCATTTTGACCGGATTACGGGCAACGGCGATTGCCGTATTGACCAAGACAGCATCGGCACCCATTTCAATGGCTGCCAATGCATGGCTAGGAGCACCAATACCGGCATCGACAACCACAGGAACATTAGACTGTTCAATGATAATTTGCAGAAAATCCCGGGTGAGTAAGCCCTTATTTGAACCAATAGGCGCTCCCAATGGCATGACAGCGGCACAACCCACTTCTTCCAGACGGCGGCACAGAACCGGATCTGCGCCACAGTAAGGCAGAACCACAAAACCTTCTCTGACTAATTGTTCCGCTCCTTTCAGGGTTTCTATCGGATCAGGTAACAGATATTTCACGTCAGGGTGGATTTCCAGCTTAACCCAGTTAGTGCCTAGCGCTTCCCGTGCAAGGCGGGCAGCAAATACCGCCTCTTCTGCGGTTTTTGCGCCGGAAGTATTTGGCAGGAGTTTAACCCCCAGTTCCTGCAAGGGAATGAGAATGCCATCATCTTTGCCTTGCAGATCAATCCGTTTCATCGCCATTGTGACTAACTGGCTACCGGAGGCGCGGATGGCTTCAATCATCAGCCCGGCATTGGCAAATTTTCCTGTGCCTGTAAACAGACGGGAATGAAAGGTGGTATCAGCAATTTTTAACATGGTTAACCTCCGGCATTAGCCCCCTGCTATGGCCTGAAACAGCAGGATATTATCCCCGTCATTGAGCTGATGGGTACTCCATTCTGAGCGGGGGATGATGGTCTGGTTAATAGCCAGTGCAGTACCTGACTGAGTACGCTGCATATGCTCCAGTAATTGCTGAATTGTCATGGGATTATCTGTCGGCGTATCCAGCGTGATCGTTTGATCGTTGACAATAATGTTCATACGATTTCTGTTCCTGAAACGGTTTTATCTGTGCCTGCTGTTTTACCTATGACTGGTCGTGTTCCGCATATCGGACATCGTGGTGAGGGTGTCAGCTGTAACGTACTCCAGTTTTGTTTTCTGCCATCAAACAATCGCAGTTTTCCACTCAGATAAGAAGGAAGACCCGCCAGCATTTTAATGGCTTCCAGCGCCTGTAATGTCCCAATCACACCGACTACCGGCCCTAAAACACCCGCAGTACGGCAGTTACGCTGAGGCTCTTCCTGATCGGGATAGAGGCAGGCATAACAGCCATGCTGGTAAGGCGGTTCGAATACCATAAGCTGACCACTGAAACCGACGGCGCTGCCACTGATAAGGGGTTTACCGGTTTCGATACAGGCGGCGTTAATAGCATGGCGGGTTGCCATGTTATCGCAGCAATCCAGTATCAGATCGACCTGCCGGACGAGGTTTGTCAGTGATTTTTTATCCAATCGTTCATTAATGACGGTTGTATTAACCAATGGATTCAGATCAGCCAGTTTTTGTGCCGCCAGAGCGGCTTTACCTGCAGGAATATCAGCCGTGCGATAGAGGATCTGACGTTGCAGATTTGAGACATGTAACTTGTCATCATCGGCAAGATAAAGATGCCCCACTCCCGCTGCTGCGAGGTAGAGTGCGGCAGGGGAACCTAATCCCCCCATCCCGACGATTAACACCTTGCCGTTTTTTAATTTTTCCTGTCCGTCCGGGCCGATATCTTCCAGTAATAATTGACGGCTGTATCGCATAAATTCTTGATCGTTCAACATAAGCGCCTCCGATCATTTTCTTCAACGTTTCTGTCAGGTGTCCCTTCAACTAAATGAAGCAATCTGGCTGTTGCCTGCCGCCAGTCTTTCGCTTTAGTGATGGCACTGACCAGCGCGACACCACCGACACCGGTTGCGACCACATCAGCTACACGCTCCAGTGAAATACCACCAATAGCCACTGTCGGGAATTCAGGTGTGAGCGTGACCTGATGTTTCAGGGCGATTAAGCCCTGTGGCGATGAAGGCATCTCTTTGGTTGTTGTCGGGAAAATATGCCCCAGAGCAATGTAGGATGGGCGTAAGGTTTTTGCCCGCGCCAGTTCCTGTTCGTCATGGGTGGAGATCCCCAGCCGCAGCCCTGCTTGTCGGATGGCACTGAGATCAGCGATGTCTAAATCCTCCTGCCCCAGATGAACGCCATAAGCACGGTGTTTGATTGCCAGACGCCAGTAATCGTTGATAAACAGACGCGCGTTGTATTGCTTCCCCAATGCGATCGCCTGCCGGATATCATGCTCTACCTGATCTTCGGGCAGATCTTTAATACGCAGTTGCAGCGTTCTGACCCCCGCTTCCAGTAACCGCTCAATCCATATCAGAGAGTCCACCACCGGATATAACCCCAACCGATGCTCAGTTGGCGCAAAGGAGGCTGTTTCAGGGCAAACGGTTTCAGATAAAATGGCTTCAGACTGATTTAACATCGTTGATATCCTCAGCCCGGTGATACAGTTCGCTGCCATGTGTCCGGAATTCTTCGGACATCTGTTCCATACCCGATTGTTGTTCCAGTTTTGCGGCATAGTCCCGCACATCCTGTGTAATTTTCATTGAGCAGAATTTCGGCCCGCACATGGAGCAGAAATGGGCAACTTTACCGGATTCCTGCGGCAATGTTTCATCGTGATAAGCGCGGGCGGTATCAGGATCAAGGGCCAGATTAAACTGGTCTTCCCAGCGGAATTCAAAACGCGCTTTTGACATGGCGTTATCACGAATTTGAGCACCGGGATGCCCTTTCGCTAAATCTGCCGCATGAGCTGCGATTTTGTACGTGATGAGTCCTTGTTTCACATCTTCTTTGTTTGGCAGGCCAAGGTGCTCTTTCGGCGTAACGTAACAGAGCATGGCACAACCGAACCAGCCAATCATGGCTGCACCAATGCCGGAGGTGAAATGGTCATAACCCGGTGCGATATCGGTGGTCAATGGCCCTAATGTGTAGAAAGGCGCTTCGTGGCAGTGTTCCAGCTCTTCCGTCATATTGCGGCGGATTAACTGCATCGGAATATGCCCCGGCCCTTCGATCATCACCTGAACATCATATTCCCAAGCGATTTTGGTCAGCTCACCCAGCGTATGCAGTTCGGAAAACTGTGCTTCATCATTGGCATCCTGAATAGAACCGGGACGCAAACCATCCCCCAGAGAAAGAGAAACATCGTAGGCGGCACAGATTTCACAAATTTCACGGAAATGGGTATAGAGGAAGTTTTCCTGATGATGGGAAAGACACCATTTCGCCATAATGGAACCCCCACGGGAAACGATGCCTGTCAGTCGTTTGGCGGTCATCGGGACATAGCGCAGCAGAACACCGGCATGAATAGTGAAATAATCGACTCCCTGTTCCGCCTGTTCCAGTAACGTATCGCGGAACATTTCCCACGTCAGGTTTTCCGCAATGCCGTTGACTTTTTCCAGTGCCTGATAGATGGGAACTGTACCGATTGGCACCGGGCTATTACGCAGTATCCATTCACGGGTTTCGTGGATATAGCGCCCGGTGGAAAGATCCATCACGGTATCCGCGCCCCAGCGGGTAGACCAGATCAGCTTCTCAACTTCTTCTTCAATGGAAGAGGTTACGGAAGAATTACCGATATTGGCATTCACTTTCACCAGAAAGTTACGCCCGATAATCATTGGTTCGGATTCTGGATGGTTAATGTTGGCAGGAATAATCGCACGACCCGCAGCGACTTCCTGTCGCACAAATTCCGGCGTAATGTTTTCCGGTAAGTTGGCACCGAAACTTTGCCCCGGATGTTGCTGGAGCAGAATTTCGCCGCGAATACGTTCACGCCCCATATTTTCCCGCAGAGCGATAAATTCCATCTCCGGCGTAATAACACCTTTACGCGCGTAGTGTAATTGGGTAACGCGTTCGCCTGATTTCGCTTTCAAAGGGTGGGGGCGATGGTGAAAACGCAGGTGATCCAGACCAGCATCAGCAAGGCGCTGTTGGGTAAAATCAGAGCTGAGGGTTGTGACAGGCTCTGTGTCATTGCGCTCTTCAATCCACGGCTGGCGGATTTTCTGCAAACCTGCGTGGACGTTCAGCACGGCTTCAGGGTCGCCATAAGGGCCGGAAGTATCATAAACAGGTACGGGTTCATTTTCCTCAAATTGAGGCGCTTCTTTTGTCCCGCCAACCAGTGTAGGAGATACCTGAATTTCACGCATAGGAACCTGAATATCCTCGCGTGAGCCTTCCAGATAGATACGGCGTGAATTGGGGAAGGTAACACCCTGAATTGAATTGATAAATTCCTGTGCGGCATCCCGTTGGACTTTACGTGGACGTGCCGGATGGGTTTTAGGGGAGATATCCGTTGTAGGGATAATATCGGCGCTGGAGGTAACAGTTTCGTTAGTAATAGCATTAGACATAGCAAATTCCTGACTGTGTAATCGCCTGTAATCAGGCTTAAGTTGAGAAAATTGCTTGTCTGGAGCTCGCAGGGAGTAATGATGGTTGCTGAACGATGTTATCTGGCAGAAGGTCTGTACAGAAGCAATAAGTCATATCAGCAGAGGGATTACTCTTGTTCCCTTCGCGGGTATTAGCCCGATCAGGTTCTGCGGATCCCGAATAAACGGTCTCAGCCTGTGTTCACCGTGATATACGCTGAACGCTAGGCACTCCGACAAGAAAACACCCCAGAGTATAAAGGGGATTATGGAAACTGCAACCGGAAAACTGAGCCTTTTGTATTGGCCCGATGTCAGGTATTAACTCCGTGGCGCTAACGCCCTGCTCAATTGCTTCCAACCATGTTTTTCTGCTGCTGACTGTAATTTTGTATCAGCATTAACCGTAAATACCTCACTGGCAAAGAAACACATCGGTAAGTCGTTTGCTGAGTCTGTGTAAAAAGAGATATGTTGTGGCGATAAATTCTGTTCTGCCAGCCATTGCTGTAAGCGGGTCACTTTCCCTTCACGGAAAGTCGGGATACCCTCAATATCGCCGGTATAACAACCCTCTTTCATGACCATATCAATGCCCATTGCGGTTTTTACGCCGAATGCAGCCGCAATTTTTTTCACCACGAAAGAAACAGTCGCAGAAATGATAATGACAGGAATATTTTGTTGGCGGTAAATATCTAATTGTGTTTTCGCTGCGGGATAGAAGAGAGGCTTGATTGTCGTTTCCACAAAATCCGTCAGCCAGACATCAACTTGTTCATGGGGTATTTGGCAGAGGGCTTGCAAACTGACTGACAGGTATTCCTGCATGTTCAGCTTCCCTGCGCTGTAATCCGATATCATTTTCTGATCTGCTTCTACAAAACGTGGGTCAGTAATGATCTGTTTTTCCCATAAATATTTTGTCCAGAGTAGACTGGAATCCCCACGGATCAGGGTGTCGTCCAGATCAAATATGGCAACCTGCTGTGACATAGTTGTTATTCCTCACATCCGAAATCGACAGGATAGGGTCGGTTGAAAGAGAATCAAATATTTTATTGTGACTTATTATTGCTTTATTGCTGCTCACTGTTATTGCCGTGCTTCAATGAATATCCGAAAACATGCACATTCAGAAACATTGTTAATATAACAGATTGCAGACAGAGTACGATGAAGAAGAGTATGCTGTAATGGTATTAACCTTGGTTAACATTTAATTAACACTGACTTGGTTAATATATTCTTAATGATCACAGCATATGACACAACACATGATGGAGCCAATAATGCAAAAAAAACTGACAGGTATAGAACGAGGCTGGTGGATTGTCAGCCTTGAAAACAGAGTTTGGCTTCCACAGGGAGATTTACCGCTAGGCACTGCCGAGAGCTGGTCATTACAGGGCCTTGTAGCCTACGCTATCGGCGAGTGGTTGGGAGAAATAGTATGGCTTGTCCGTCATAAGATGGCATCAGAGATGTATTCTCCCCGCCGGATTGTAGAACAGGATCCTCAATTATTTCAGCTGGTAGGGCGCGGAGTCCAGTTGGCTGAGTTTTACCGCTCACATCGTTACTGTGGGTATTGCGGTCATGAAATGCAGCAGACTGAGCACGAGTGGGCCTGCCTGTGCCACCATTGCGATGAACGCTATTATCCGCAGATTGCTCCTTGCATTATTGTGGGTATCCGCCGTGAAGATCACATTCTACTGGCACAACATCAGCGTCATCGCAATGGTATTCATACCGTGCTGGCTGGGTTTGTGGAAGTGGGTGAAACACTTGAAGAGACGGTTCACCGCGAGGTGATGGAAGAGAGTGGGATAAAAATCCGTAACCTGCGTTATGTGACTTCTCAACCGTGGCCTTTTCCGCATTCATTGATGATGGGGTTTCTGGCTGATTATGAGAGTGGCGATATTGAGCATGACCCCGTTGAGCTAATCAGTGCGGATTGGTATCGATATGATGATCTTCCCCTGATCCCCGGGCCTGATACGATTGCCCGCCGTCTGATTGAGGAAACGGTCGCACTGTGTCGTCAGAACTGTCGCCAATATTGATAGTGAATACTTACAAATCATGAGAGTTACCCGATTTTTTCTATCAGGTAACTCTCAATATTTCAGGGTACTTGGTTATTCTTGTTCCGTAAGACCCCGGTTTTTCAGCATAGATTCGGTACTTGGCGGTTTACCTCGCCAGTTTATATACAGTTTTTCCAGATCTGTACTATTACCGCGTGACAATATCTTATCGCGGAAAATCTGCCCATTTTCTCTTGTCAGACCGCCATGCTCGGTAAACCATCCAAACGCATCGTCGGCCAGCATTTCTGTCCACAGATAGGCATAATAACCGGCAGCATAACCACCACCCCAAATGTGTTTGAAGTAACTGGAGCGGTAGCGCGGTGGCACGTAGCTGAGATGGATGTTGTCTTCTTGCAGAGATGCGGCTTCAAATTTATTCACGTCCTGCTGGGGCTTATCAGCGGCTAGCATATGCCAGTGCATATCCAGCAATGCGGCTGACAGCAACTCAGTCATTGTATAGCCTTTGTTAAATTTATCCGCCTGATTGATTTTATCCATCAGCGCCTGTGGCATGACCTCGCCGGTTTGGTAATGTCTGGCGTAATTCGCAAATACCTTAGGATCGCGAGCCCAGTATTCATTAATTTGTGATGGGAACTCCACAAAGTCACGAGCAGTACTGGTTCCTGACAACGTCGGATATTCCTGATCGGCGAACATGCCGTGTAAAGCATGCCCAAATTCATGGAATATTGTGATCACGTCATCATACGATAACAGCGCAGGCTGGCCCGGAGCCGGTTTAGTAAAGTTGGCAACGTTGTAAATTACCGGTTTGGTTCCGAAGAGTCTGGACTGATCAACAAAATTACTCATCCATGCGCCACCGGCTTTATTGTCACGCTTAAAGTAATCGGAATAGAACAGCGCCAGTTGTTGCCCGTCTTTATCGAAAACTTCATATACGTGGACATCGGGATGATAAACCGGAATGTCTTTGCGTTCTTTAAAGGTAATGCCATAGAGCAGGGTAGCGGCGTAGAACACACCGTTATTCAGGACGTTATTCAGTTCGAAATAGGGCTTAATCTGGGACTCGTCCAAATCATACCTTGCCTTGCGTACCTGTTCGGCATAGAACGGCCAATCCCATGCTTCCACTTTGAAGCCGCCTTTCTGCTGGTCAATCACGTCTTGAATATCTTTTGCTTCACGTTCAGCGCGTGCAGTTGCAGCAGGGACGATATCACGCAAAAACTTCAATGCGACTTCTGGTGTTTTTGCCATCTGGCTCTGCAACTTCCATGATGCGTAATCTTTGAAACCCAGCAATTTAGCCTGTTCAGCCCGGATTTTCGCTAAGCGGGACAGCGTTTGGCGTGTGTCGTTATCATCCCCTTTTTCCGCTCGGTTCCACGATGCTTCGAATAACGCCTTACGTGTATCGCGATCTTTCAGATCTTGCAGAATCGGTTGTTGGGTCGTGTTCTGTAATACGAACAGCCATTGATTATCCAGCTTACGCTCACTGGCAGCCTGTGCAGCCGCAGCCATTTCGCCATCGGACAGCCCGGCCAGCAGATTTTTATCTTTAACCGCCAGAGCGCCATCTTTAGTTGCTGCTAACAATTTATTGGTAAATTGAGTACGAAGGGTTGCCGATTCCTGATTTAATGATTTCAGCTTTATTTTATCGGCATCAGATAAATTGGCACCCGCTAATTCGTATTGCTTATAGATGACTTCTACCAGACGGAGCGATTCTGAGTCCAGATTCAGTGTTTCGCGCTGTTGGTAAACGGTTTTGATGCGGTTGAACAGTTTACTGTTCAGCATTATCTCATCATTCATTGCCGCCAGTTTTGGTGACATTTCCTCACTGAGTTTTTGTAGACCGTCAGTCGTATTCGCTGAGGTCATCGCCCAAAATACGTTTGTTACCCGATCCAGCGTCGTGCCAGTTTTCTCCAGTGCGATAAAGGTATTTTCAAAGTCAGGCGGAGCGGGATTATTGGCGATCTTCTCCACTTCTTCCAGCTTCTGTTTAATACCGGCCGTGATTGCAGGTGAGTAGTCTGTTTCTTTTATTTTATCGAACGGAGGGGCCTGGAAGGGTAGTTCGCTGGTATAGAAGAAAGGATTATTCTTATCCTGTTGTTGGTCAACTTTATCGGTCACACTTATCTCCTTTATCTGACCACCTGATACGCTAGTGTGGCCGGATCCCCGTTTATTTTCTTCGGCTTGCGCCTGAGTGCCTAATGCTAAGCCAATAGCCAGTACTAAAATGGATAAACGCATCAGTCGAAACTCCTCCATGTAAATTTTATAGGTTATTTATCAATAAAAATGACTTTATAAGAGCTTTGAGACAGTCGATTGACGATGGCCGCTTAACGAAAGCCCATTAACGACCGTCAATTAACTAACGTAAACCAATTCATCCAACGATTAACTGAAAAGCGCGAACGGTGAAGGATTATGGCAATGTGAGATACCAGATTGCCTGCGCGCTACATATCTGTAACACAAGGTTAACATAATGAGAGCGATAGACCGGAGTGCCTAGTCCTTGTTGCTAGTTTTGTGAACCCATACATAAATTTTTTTCATCTTAGGTTGTTGATTGATGACTGAACGTTTATTTATTGGCACTCACAACGGAAGTTGGGCGGTTGACGTGTTATCATGCGGGCGCTTTTTGTCGATAATCAAGGGAGCCTGTCATGAATGAGTTGAAAAACGACCGTTATCTGCGTGCCTTATTACGTCAGCCAGTTGATATCACTCCGGTATGGATGATGCGGCAGGCAGGGCGATATTTACCTGAATATAAAGCAACACGGCAGGAGGCGGGGGATTTCATCTCGTTATGCAAAAATACTGAACTGGCCTGTGAAGTCACACTTCAGCCTTTGCGACGCTTTCCACTGGATGCAGCCATCCTGTTTTCCGATATTTTGACTATTCCTGATGCAATGGGATTAGGGCTGTATTTCGAAGCCGGTGAAGGCCCGCGTTTTCAGGCGCCAATCCTTAACCATGCCGATGTAGAAAAGCTATCTGTTCCTGATCCGGAGATGGAGCTGGGTTATGTCATGGATGCTGTCCGTGCGATACGCAAGGCTTTGGCAGGGCAGGTTCCTCTGATTGGTTTTTCCGGTAGTCCGTGGACACTGGCAACCTATATGGTCGAAGGCGGAAGTAGTAAGGCGTTTACTAAGATCAAAGCCATGATGTATGCTGAGCCGGCGACACTTCATCTGTTGCTGGATAAATTGGCTGATAGCGTTATTCTATATCTGAACGCCCAGATTAAAGCAGGCGCACAATCTGTCATGATTTTCGATACGTGGGGCGGTGTTTTATCCCAGCGCGATTATCAGGAGTTTTCCCTGCAATATATGCATAAGATTGTCGATGGATTGATCCGCGAACATGAGGGTCGCCGAGTACCTGTCACCCTGTTTACAAAAGGGGGAGGACAATGGCTTGAGGCAATGGCGGCAACTGGCTGTGATGCGCTTGGGTTGGACTGGACAACGAATATTGCTGATGCTCGTCGTCGTGTCGGAGATAAAGTCGCTCTACAGGGGAATATGGACCCATCCATGCTGTATGCCTCACCAGCGCGTATTGAGCAGGAGGTTTCGACTATCCTGCAAGACTTTGGCACAGGCAATGGGCATATTTTCAATTTGGGGCACGGCATTCATCAGGACGTTCCGCCAGAACATGCCGGGGCTTTTGTCGAAGCAGTACACCGGCTGTCAGCGAAATATCATCAATAAATCTATGTACAACACGAAAGCACTACGTCAGGAACAAACAGAGAAAGCACAACGAGTGATCCGCCATGATGTGCTTCCGGCTTCTTTTATCCCGGAATTCATTGCAGGGGCTGACGTAGGGTTTGAAGAAAACGGCACGGTAACCCGTGCCGCCATCGCTGTTTTACATTATCCCTCTCTTGAGCTGGCAGAATACCAAATCGCGAGAATGGCGACTGTACTTCCCTATATTCCCGGTTTACTCTCATTTCGTGAATATCCGGCATTGCTTGAAGCATGGGGCAAGTTAAACTTACGTCCTGATTTAGTGATGGTTGATGGTCAGGGGATAGCTCACCCAAGGCGTTTTGGCATTGCCAGCCACTTTGGTTTGTTGGTGGATGTTCCGACAATTGGGGTAGCTAAAAGTCGCCTGTGTGGTGAACATGCTCCTGTCGGAGAAGTAGTGGGAAGTCGTCAGCCACTGATCGATCATGGTGAACAGATCGGTTTGGTCTGGCGGAGCAAAAAAAGGTGTAATCCACTCTATATTTCCATTGGTCATAAGGTCAGTATTGATAGCGCCATGGGTTGGATTGAACACTGTATGAAAGGATATAGGTTACCTGAACCGACCCGTTGGGCTGATGGAATAGCCTCAAATAGAGCGTTTTTTAGGCAAACAATGCAGAAAAGTCTTTAATTGAAGCGGAAATATGTGGATATTCTTGATTTTCAGGTAAACTTCGGCGCAAATTAGGCATCATGAGTAACGACTAATGTTAAGAAACCCGATTCACCTGAGGTTGGAGAAGCTTGAAAGTTGGCAACATCTGACTTTTATGGCTAGTCTATGTGAGCGGATGTATCCGAATTATCACACGTTTTGCCATCAGACTGAGTTTGCTGATCCTGCACAATATCGCCGAATTCTTGATCTGGTGTGGGAAACATTAGTTGTCAAAGATGCAAAAGTAAATTTTGATAACCAGCTGGAAAAATTGGAAGCCATTATCCCATCAGCAGATAGCTATGATATTTATGGTGTGTATCCAGCAATTGATGCGTGTATTGCATTAGGTGAAGTCATTCATTCGCGTTTGAGTGGTTCAACGTTAGAGCATGCAATAGCCGTCAGTGAAATATCCATCCGTACTGTCGCCATGCTGGAAATGACGCAGGCTGGTCAGGAAATGACAGAGGATGAATTAAAGGCATTGCCTGCCATTGAAGAGGAATGGGATATTCAATGGGAGATTTACCGTTTATTGGCGAACTGCGAAGAACGGGACATAGAATTAATTAAAGGATTAAAGGCTGATCTCCGTGAGTGCGGAGTCAGCAATATCGGCATAAATTTAGAGCAATAAGTTATAAAACGTGACTTAGTGCTTGATTTGCCGGATTTAAAGACTTCACATTTGCCCTCACTCTGTTCTAAATTGAGGGCGAAAAGAAGTGGCTATCGGTGCGTGTATGCAGGGGTGCTGTCAAATCGGCATATCCGTCGCACTCGATGCTTTGCAAACGATAAACACACTGTAAGGATAATCTATGAATAAGACTGAATTAGTTGATGCAATCGCAGCAGGTGCTGATCTGACCAAAACTCAGGCTAAAGCTGCTCTGGAATCAACTTTGGCTGCAATCACTGAATCTCTGAAAAGCGGTGATGCAGTGCAACTGGTTGGCTTTGGTACTTTCAAAGTTAATCATCGTGCAGAGCGTACTGGTCGTAACCCACAGACTGGTAAAGAAATCAAAATCGCAGCTGCAAACGTACCTGCTTTCTCTGCTGGTAAAGCTCTGAAAGACGCAGTTAAGTAATCGTATTGCGGAAAAAGAAAAAAGAGGGGAAGTCAACGCCCCTTTTGTTGATGATACAGGGGCTGTTAGCATTGGGGTTTATCTCATTGCTCAGCGCCTGCTCAGTCAAACCGAACGAACCCACTTTCAGTGCCAGTGGTTTCATTACCGATGGTGGCGTTATCCGCCTATGGCGTCTGAATGATCAAAACAGTAAACCTCAGGTTATCATGAGCGTTTACAGTCCTTACCAGCACAACAACACCACTGTTACTTTCTACGAATATCGTCAGGGCCATTTGTGGCAGATACGCCGCAACGTGTTTAATGATAATCCAACAGAAGAAATCCTGCGGTTCGATAAAGACGACGACATCGTTTTTATGCAACGCCAGTTTAATGGGCATCGCGAACAACTTTCCAACGATGACATCATCAGGTCATTGTTTGATGCCAGCCGAATAAAAGAAACCAGTGATGTTCTGATTGCCGGGAAGGTAAAACTGATGCAGGGGCACTGGCAGAACGGTGAAGTGACTACCTGTTCAGGGGAGAAAATATCTATTGAGTTTGACCCTCAGTCACAGGCATGGCTCGAAGAAAGAAGTAAAAACAGTTATGGCATACTCACCATTGCGTGGCTGGACTCACCAGAAGGTAAACAGTTATTGTTAGTGGCCAATGACGATTTTTGTCTTTGGGAGCCGACGAAAGATAAACTGTAAACCTGTTACTTTCGCCGACTTTTTATTACTGGCTTTTTTTCTGAATATCGTTATTTCAGACGAGCAATAGCACGGTAGCCAATGTCTTTACGATAAAAGCAGCCTTTCCAGTTAATCTTTTCTGCTCTCAGGTAAGCTTTTGTCTGAGCTTCTGCGATATTGTTCCCCAATGCCGTAACACATAAAACACGACCACCGGCAGTGATTACCTCTTTATCTTTCAAAGCCGTTCCAGCATGGAAAACTTTTTCATCAGACTGTGGTTCACTGGGTTGAGGGTTTTGATTCAGACCAGTAATGACATCACCTTTAGAATAATCAGCCGGATAACCGTTTGCCGCTAGCACGATACCCAGCGCAGAACGGCTATCCCACTCAGAGGTTTTGCCATCTAACTGACCTTTTGCACCAGCAAGACACAATTCAACTAAGTCGGAACGCAGGCGCATCATAATAGGCTGTGTTTCAGGATCACCAAAGCGGCAGTTAAATTCGATAACTTTCGGTTCACCCTGCTTATCAATCATCAAACCGGCATACAGAAAACCGACGTAAGTATTTCCTTCCGCAGCCATGCCTTTAATGGTCGGATAAATGACTTTTTCCATGACCCGCTGGTGGACTTCATCAGTGACCACGGGAGCAGGGGAATACGCGCCCATTCCACCGGTATTCGGCCCGGTATCACCATCACCTACCCGCTTATGATCTTGACTGGTTGCCATAGGAACGACGTTTTTACCATCCACCATGACAATAAAACTGGCTTCCTCTCCATCCAGAAACTCTTCAATAACAATCCGATGACCGGCATCGCCAAACGCATTACCTGCCAGCATATCTTTAACTGCACTCTGTGCTTCTTCGATTGTCATGGCGACAACGACACCTTTACCTGCCGCTAGCCCGTCGGCCTTAATGACAACCGGAGCACCTGTTTGTTCCAGATAAGCGAGTGCGGGGTCTATTTCGGTGAAATTCTGGTAAGCCGCTGTTGGAATATGATGACGAGCAAGGAAATCTTTAGTGAAGGCTTTAGACCCTTCCAATTGTGCGGCGGCTTTAGTCGGGCCAAAAATTGTCAGCCCAGCCTGCTGGAAAGCATCAACCACGCCAATCACCAGTGGTGTTTCTGGCCCTACAATCGTGAGATCAATATGATGGCTTTGAGCAAATGCCAGTAATCCCTCAATATCTGTTGCGGCAATATCCACATTTTTCAAATTCGGCTCCAGAGCTGTTCCTGCATTGCCCGGAGCGACATAAACCTGCTCTGCCAGCGGAGATTGTGCAGCTTTCCATGCAAGTGCGTGTTCCCGTCCACCACTACCGATGATTAGTATATTCATTATTATCTCTCATTATATACCCTTCGTCTTTTAAGTTGCCTCTTTGTTGGCTGTACTCGCTCACCCCAGTCACATAGTTATCTATGCTCCCGGGGATGAGTTCCCTTGCCGTCGCGATGCAACTTAAAATCCATTGGGTATAAGTGTTGGGGCTGGTTAGTGGCGGAAATGACGCATACCGGTGAAAATCATGGCAATGCCATGTTCATCAGCAGCGGCAATGACCTCATCATCGCGAATAGAACCACCCGGCTGAATCACACAAGTCACACCGACTGAAGCCGCGGCATCAATACCATCGCGGAATGGGAAAAAAGCATCAGAAGCCATCGCACACCCCTGAACTTCCAGACCTTCATCACCGGCCTTAATGCCTGCAATTTTGGCGGAGTAAACCCGGCTCATCTGGCCTGCGCCAATGCCAACAGTCATATTATCTTTGGCATAAACGATAGCATTGGATTTAACGAACTTAGCCACTTTCCAGCAAAATAAGGCATCCTGCATTTCCTGTTCTGTTGGCTGACGTTTGGAAACTACCTGCAATTCTGCTTCTGTTACCATGCCTAAATCGCGATCCTGAACCAATAAACCCCCATTAACGCGCTTGAAATCCAGACCGGCAACCGATGAATTCCATTCGCCGCATGACAGAACGCGGACATTTTGTTTGGTTGCCAGAATAGGCAATGCTTCTTTATTAATAGAAGGAGCAATAATAACTTCGACAAACTGGCGCTCAATAATGACTTTAGCGGTGTCAGCATCCAGTTCACGGTTAAACGCGATAATCCCACCAAATGCAGATGTTGGGTCGGTTTTGAATGCCCGATCATAAGCAGTACGAATATCCGTTCCGATCGCCACACCACAAGGATTAGCATGTTTGACAATGACACAAGCGGGTTCGGCGAAAGTTTTCACACATTCCAGAGCGGCATCAGTGTCTGCGATATTATTGTAGGAAAGAGCTTTGCCCTGTAATTGCGTTGCTGTAGCGACAGAGGCTTCTGTGATTTTTTCTTCTATATAGAAAGCAGCATCCTGATGGCTGTTCTCGCCATAGCGCATATCCTGCTTCTTAATAAAGTTGAGATTGAGTGTGCGCGGGAATTTTCCTGATGGTTGATCGTTATCGCCATAATAAGCCGGAACCAGTTTGCCAAAATAGTTGGCAATCATACTGTCATAAGCAGCCGTGTGCTCAAACGCTTTGATAGCTAAATCGAAACGGGTGGGTTGAGTGAGGGAATTCTGATGGTTATCCATTTCCTCAATAATCTTGTTGTAGTCCTGTGCGTTGACAACAATCGCAACATCTTTATGGTTTTTAGCCGCGGAGCGAACCATTGTCGGGCCACCAATATCAATATTCTCTACAGCATCTTCCAGAGAGCAATCCGGTTTCGCGACGGTCTGGGCAAAGGGGTAAAGATTAACGACCACCATATCAATCGGTGCAATCTGATGTTGCTCCATCACTTCATTATCCTGCCCGCGTCTGCCAAGAATGCCGCCATGTACTTTGGGATGAAGTGTTTTCACCCGGCCATCCATCATTTCAGGAAAACCAGTATAGTCGGAAACTTCAGTGACATTCAGACCTGCCTCAGCCAACAGGCGAGCAGTTCCTCCCGTTGAAAGCAGTTCAATACCACGATTAGATAAAGCCTTAGCAAATTCAACAATACCCGCTTTGTCAGAAACACTCAGCAGGGCACGACGGATAGGGCGAAGCTGTTGCATTGGTGTGATCCCTTGGATTTCATCAAACAAGAATGTGTTATTGAGAAAAATATCTGCCATTTAGGTCAGAAAAACGCCATTCCAAGAAAAAATAGCTTTTCACAATAACATTTCAAAACAAGCAGAAAAAAGCACATGGCGATTTTTTCCGCTCAGATTGTAACGCAAACGTTTGCGCGATGCTCGACAATTTTTACCAAAATATCGCTCTGTTGATAACATTGTGTGTAACTTGGTATAAAGCGGCCTTTTGCTGTGTAATGCAGCAAACGATAATTTTTTTCAAAAAAACTATTGTCAGGGCCGAAAAACTCCCTATAATGCGCCACCACTGACCGACGCTGAGCTGAACACAGCCGCTGAGGCCAGCGGAACGAAAGCGAAAATAAACGCTTGACTCCGGAGGCGAAAAGCGTAAGATACGCAGCCTCGCAACACGGAAGACACTTCCGGTTGCCATTGCTCTTTAACAACATAATCAGACAATCTGTGTGGGCACTCGCAAGACACTATCGACATGCCGAAAGGCAAAAAAAGATTAAAGTCTTGAAGAGTGACTGAACAGTTAATTCATTACGAACTAAC
>NZ_JBBMXG010000026.1:0-44703 GCF_037996705.1 Xenorhabdus bharatensis
CAAATGATCACTTCAGGCTGGATAATTGACGCATCGTTTAGCCGATGCGTATCCGGACTTTCAGTCCGTTAATCACTAACCCACCGACTTTAGTCGGTGGTTGTTGAGTTTATTTGGATTATCAACATCTACTTTTTTAAAAATACGTTTTATCTAATATGGAACGGAACAAAAAAGACCGCTTTGTCTAATATGCTGGATCTCTTTGATATGGCGTAAAATAGAACCAAAGTAATATTTATGCCAAGATAATTTTACATTAAACCTTTTCATAGCCTATTTGGAAAATGATATGAAAATTGCCTTTTTGTTATATCCTGCCGTGACTTTACTTGATTTTGCTGGCCCTGCACAAATTTTAGCTCGTCTAAAAGGCGCTTCTTTGCATTTTGTTGCCAAAACAAAAGCGCCTGTTGCTACTGATGCTGGATTTTCAGTCTTGCCAACAGATTGCTTTAATGACATTCAATCCGCTGATATCCTGTGTGTTCCCGGTGGTTTGGGCAGTGCTGAGGCAATGGAAGACGAGGAAATAGTAAGCTGGGTTGCTAAAATTGGCACAGAATGCCAATGGGTCACAAGTGTTTGCTCAGGCTCTATGGTTTTGGCTGTCGCCGGTCTTTTAAAAGGATATCGTGCAACATCACACTGGATGTTGCGGGATGATCTAGCGCTATTCGGCGCAATTCCAACCAAAGAACGTGTTGTTTTTGATCGTAACCGTGTAACAGGTGGTGGAGTTACTGCTGGTATTGATTTTGGTTTTGCGCTTTCTGCTGCTATTCAGGGGGATGATCATGCCAAGCTAGTACAGCTTGAATATGAATATGACCCGGGAATGCCTTTAAGTGGCGGTACTCCTGAAACTGCCGAGGTGCATATTCTAGCTCAAGCCAAAAGCAATTTAGAATATATTTTCCCGAATCACCACGAGCGAAGTATTAAAGTCGCGAAACACCTTGCTTTTGGTGCTAGGTGATAACTTATTGAATTTATAATTAAGGTGTTAATTCACACCTTGCTCACAATTTAACTGACCCGCTAATGGGAGGTCAGTTGCCTCGTTGCATGTTTACTAACTACACCTCTTTAAGAGGTTCAGTTTAAGCACCGAAAATATCGGTATGCAAAATCCAATGTCCGATAATCGGACTTTGAGCGTAACTGATAGTTACTCACAAATGACTCTGTGCATAAATAATATTTACTCACAATTTGAGCGTCAGTCTGGCTGACTCACAGAATTTGTACACCTCTTTAAGAGGTGCGCAAAAGGTGAGATAGGGGAAATGTATTGAATATCCCTACGGGGTCAAACTGACCACCTCGAAAAAATCAATGGGTTATCCAACTATGGTGAAGATCACCACGGTTGCTACTTTTCCTCAAAGTGAGGATGAATGAGAATATCAATGAGTTATAAATAACTCAGGTGGGCTTGAGTTTAAGCCGTCTAGCACAAGGTTACTTATTGTAACTCAGTGACTCCGCACGTATTACGTTCTCATTGATTTAACTTGTTGATTTTTATCATGGTTGAAAAACCAGTTCATCTATAGGCGGTGGAACATGGCTCGGAGACAGAAGAATGCACCCTCGATAGTCGCCATGGTCACAGGGAAAGGTTTCTTACTGGCAGGGATATCAGTTGCTTGCTTCCTCAATCGCTTAATGGCTATACGGCTGCCATATTTTCGGTATTATTCGTTATGCTCACATCATTCAGAATAACAATACGTAAGGCGAATACATGGACAACAAGATCATCGAAATACTCCAGTACGAATTAAAGAAAGGAACCGGCAGTCAGTTTCATGAAATTATGGTAAACGTCAGCGTTCCGTTACATCGCTCACAGGGAATTGATGTGGTGAGTTTCGGTAACTCTCAGCATGATCCAGATTGTTATTATCTTATCCGGGCATTTGAAAATATGGACGAACTGTCGGCTGTACAGGCCAGATTTTATAAAAGTGATGCATGGATAAACGGCCCCAGAACGGGAATTATTGAGAGAATTGATAAGAGTGTTAAAACGGTTATCGAAATGCCTACATCGGCTATCAATGCCTTACGAATTGAGTAGCACCAGAATAAAGCTGATGCTTTACCCTTTTAAAAAGCAGAGTTCAGCCAACCCAAAATTATTGGGTAGCCTCTCCACATAGATAGACTGAACCATATCTCCATAGCTTCCGACGAAATTCGGCGGAACCTCTTCACAAGGTTGGTACGTTTAACGTACTGACCTCTCACTACCGACGATATTCGTCGTTAGTTATTAGCTCAGGGTGCTCGGTTTATTGACTTTTTTTGACTGTAAAAGCATCAGAATACTACATAGAGTAACAAAATAATTTGGGGGTATAATTGGGGGTATTATGTAAGTTTAGTTATAATTAATTTTTATATATTAATAAATTAAACTATTTGTTCTATGCCCTTCACTCCCCCAGTCAATCAAAGTCTACTAAGTCCAGTAAAATCAAAGAATAGTTAAAAATAATACTCTATTATCGTCTACTGTTATCTATTGAAATGTACCCCAGCTAGGGGGGGGATATATAGGGGAGCGACTGAGAAACTAAAAAAGGTACATCAGTGTTGTGGTGAAGTTTGGCGATACGCAATAGTCACAGGGAGAGCTGAATATAGCCCAGCACCTGATTTAGTCTCAGCTTTTGTTCCACATATAAAAGAACATTATCCATTTTTACTTGTTGATGAATTGCCACTTCTACAAAGTATTAAATACTTATACAGGTAGTTTCATTGTAAAGATGGGAATGCGATTACAAATTATCACAGGTGTTTGTTCTGCGATTGAAGAAGCATAACCCGTATTCCTACCAGCTCATCGTATTGCACTACATCAAGGCGCTGCCACTCAGACAGATGGGAATTAAGTTAGGTATTTCTCATAACGAAGTCGCCCAACGATTACAGGCCGCCGAGGGATTTATTGAGGGTGTACTGGCTGTTTCAGATGTGGTTTTGGAGCTGGATAAATGTGCACAAAAAGAAATCATTGATAAGGTTGCGTAATTACAAAAGTCAGTATATTGTGATAAGAGTGATAGCAATGTCACACAGCTTGTTAATTTCAGACCTCGCACTCGCGGGGTTTTTTGTTTTCTGATATCCGCTAATAGCTGAATTAAGGGCTATATAATAAATATTGTTTGTATTAAAAACCCTCAATGATAATGTCATTATCTAATTTCTCTTTTATTAAGATTAATTACAAATTGCGGCAAGATCATTTAAAAACATTGAGGATAATGAATGAAAACAATCGGTATGCTAGGGGGAATGAGCTGGGAATCGACGGTTAGCTATTACCAAGCAATTAATCGGGGGATCAAGGAGGAATTAAAAGGCCTTCATTCTGCCAAAATATGTTTGTTTAGTGTGGATTTCGATGAAATTGAAAAATTACAACGTTCTTCCCGCTGGAATGAAGCAGCTACGTTATTGAGTGCTGCGGCTAAATCTGTTGAAGCTGGTGGCGCTGATTTTTTGGTGATATGCACCAATACAATGCATAAGATTGCTGATGATATAGAAAAATCCATTTCTATTCCCGTACTTCATATCGCGGATGCAACCGCAGAAGTATTGATTGGTGATGGTATCAAGAAAGTGGGTTTATTAGGAACGCGATTTACAATGGAAGAAGACTTCTATAAAACAAGATTAACTAATAAATTTGATATTGAAGTCATTGTGCCAGACGACGAGCAGAGGGATTTAGTTCATCGTGTAATTTATGATGAATTATGTGTTGGTGAAATTCGATCAAATTCACGGCAGAGTTATTTGAATATCATCCAAGATCTCTATTCCAAAGGTGCTGAAGCCATTATTTTAGGATGTACTGAAATTGGCTTGCTTGTGAATCAACTTGATACAAATATTCCATTGTATGACACGGCAGCTATACATGCTGAGAAAGCAGTGAAGATGGCATTGGAAAACTAAGTATTATCGATATCTTTAAAGGCCACAATTATGGCCTTTTAACAATCAGCACCAAACTTCAAATATACACCTCACTGAATCACGCACTCGACTAACAGATAAACTTTATCATGCGCCACCTTATTTTAAGGCGTATTGATTCTGTTACAGGCTATTCAATTGAGATAACAACTTGACCTCAGTAATATTAACTGGCTAGTTAGCAGTAGGATGAAATGACCTTTAACGAATAATAAAGTGAGGGATTTATGTCTGATGTTAATAAGCTGGATAAGACACAATGTCCGTTTGATCCTGAGCAATATAATGTTGGCGACAACAACATAACTGTGCCGGCCGGCACTTCTGCGTGGGCGCTAAGTTTAGTGTACCTAGGAAAACAGGTATATCGTAGTGGTTGGAATGCCCCTATAGAGCACATGCGCCTAGCTCATAAGTCAGAGGTTGGTAATACAGATGACGGAGTTGCTTATATTGAGAAGAGTGATAAAAACGGTTATTGGTCTCACTGGATGCCGACACAAGAAGATTTGATGGCTTGCGATTGGGTATTAGTGAAGCCAGAAATAAAACCAGAGACAGATGATTGCATATTATCTTTTGATCTTAATATAGGGACTAGTCAATATTTTAGTAGCTTTGGTCAAGAATGGGGATATTTGCCCGATGATCGTGATTTAAATGTAGGTGAATCGACTTTTGGTACTTTGACTAATTTTAAGTCCACTTTAGGAGCCATAAGTATTTCTTCGTTCACCTTAAAGGAAGCCCCCATAGGTACTTTTCAAGATGTAGAATTGCTACTTGATAACGCAATTAAACCGGAATTAAGGTTAAATAGTAAGAATTTTGAAGTAACGATTAATGGCTCAACTTATAATCTTGGCTCTAGCTTTGGTACTGCTTACAATGAGTTTATCTATGCTTCCGATGGCGCAAAACAACTAGGCGACTTCCTGAAACAAAACGTAGGCAAAACTCTGTCTTTCTGCTTCAACTGGAAATAAATCTACATATTTAATCCAAGGCTGCTTAATGCGGCCTGTTCTATTTATGCCACCGCAATCACTCCTATACCTCAGTATCTCCTATTGCGGCTGGCAACCTAACTAATTGAAAGATATCCGATACCGGAATTCCGGTAACGGCCTCCCATTAACTATTCACTCACAGGGGCGACCATAAGACTCACCCCACGGACGCCCATTGTTCTGATGGGGTGGAAATATGCGTATGCCAAATAAAGACCCAAGCAGCTTTGAGTTATCTCAATGGCTGATACTTTTGCTGCTTTCTGCGTGGGGAGGAATAGTCCGCTACGTCATTGATATAAAAACCAGCAACGCCCGCTGGAGTTGGTTTGGGGCATTTGCTCAAGTCATAGTTTCAGGATTTACCGGACTGATAGGGGGATTTATCAGTTTGGAAGCGGGGTTGAGTTTATACATGACATTCGCCAGTGCAGGCATGTATGGGGCAATAGGCAGTATCGCCCTCACGTATTTCTGGAACCGACTGACAGGTGCTCACAGATGATTAAGGAAATATACGGTGTGAAGATATTTCCGCTGGTTGTAATGTTTTATCAGGTTCGCCGTTGGTGGGCGCTGCGTAAATTGCGGAACAGGTGGCGAGCTGATATGCGTTTTCTGAAAGTTCTGCGTCAACATAAAAGGATTTGTGATCACCTTAATTTCTACAAACGTTATCGGCTTATCAGGCTACTGGCAGAAGGCGAACAACAGCGGGGTAAACTTCTGATGGAAATCAGCGAGAACGGATTGAGCTTCATCAAACAATATGAAGGCTTGAAACTGAAAGCCTATCCCGATCCGGCGACGGGTGGTATGCCGTGGACAATCGGCTACGGTCACACAAGAGACGTTAAGCCGGGACAAGTAATAACAGAGCAGCAGGCCGAAGCATTCCTGCATGATGATCTCAAGCCTATTTACATCACCCTTGAATCCGCTGTGAGGGTATCACTGACTCAGGGGCAGTTTAATGCCCTGTGCTCGTTCATCTTCAATTGTGGTGCGGGTAACTTCGCTCGTTCTACCTTACTGAAGAAACTCAATGCCGGTGACTATCAAGGTGCAGCCGATGAATTCCAGAGATGGAATAAGGCAGCAGGTAAAGTGATGAACGGTCTGACTAAGCGTAGGGCATCTGAGCAACAGATGTTTTTATCATGAGATTCACTCTCACCTACGGCGTATTCACACAGGCATTTGAGATGCTATGAGGTATTGAGCGATGATCATCATTCTGGTGTCAATGATTTACGTTATCGGTTTTATTGCAACATTCGTTAGCGTTACATTGAGTGCGAAGAAAGAAAGTAGACGCGCTCATAAAGAGGGATTTCCTGTGGTTTTATTGATGTCGTGGCTTTGGCCGATACTGGTTATTTTGATGCCGATTGTTTTTGGATTCTGTTTTTTAAACGAGAAATATAACCAATTCGTCGGAAGGCAGTGACTGAGATGAGACTCAACAGCCAGTACTTCACCCTGATTGTTCTGGTGATTGTCTCTGGCTTGTTCTGGTTCTACTACAGTGAGTATCAGAACAAGGCCGAAGCATACACCAGCTTAAAGTTCCAGTATGACGCACAGGTCATTGCCATAAATAAGCAGCAAGAGCGTATCCAACATCTTTCCGAACTAGACAAGATTCACACTCAGGAACTCACCAATGCCAAGACTGAAATTGACACTCTTCGGGCTGATGTTGCCGCTGGTCGTCGCAAGCTGCGTATCAAGGCCACCTGTCCTGTGCGTGAAGCCACTTCCTCCGGCAGTGTGGGCGATGCAACCACCGTCGAACTCAGTAGAGAAACTGGACAAGCTGTTCTCGATATCCGAGAAGGCATCATCAACGACCGGGCAAAACTGAGATATTTGCAGGATTACGTTAGGGAGCAGTGTGGGTGAGAGGACGGTGTGAGTACCGTCCTACTTAGCTTTATTCTTATGTCCAATTTGATTATTTTGATGGCGGAACAACAGGTATCATTGGCACTATACAGTATGCTGCTTCAGATGGGGGAGTACATTCTTGGTGAGGGTTCGATAATGCTCTTGTAGTACTAGTAGCATTAGCATAAGTTAGCACTGAAGCAAAAATAGTCGAACCTGCCACCAGACAAAGAAGAAGGTACTTTTTCATTTTATTCTCCATTTATTAAGCAATTATAAAAAAATTGATGAGACAAAAAATTTATCGCCACTGAATGATAAATGAACAACGCTTAATGGTCGGTTAATGCACAAAACTAAAACCCAAATTTCTTTACCCATTCCCTGAGTGGTTAAAGGAATACAGATAACCCATGCTGCCACTTCGTTCTCACCGCGTACCCTACGCATACGGACTGGTGGCATTTTTCCCGCAGAACACGCCAAATAATCCGGGTCAGTTTGTTGGCTAAAGCCACCGTGGCTTTCATGAACCCGCACCGGTCAATCAGTTTTCTCAGCCACTCTTCCAGATAATCATCCCGTTTTTGAACACAAAGCATCACGGCACGGGCACCGTGAATGATTAACGTTCGGAGATGACGATTGCCATTTTTGCTCAGGGAAGATGGGCGGCTTTTTCCTCCTGAACGGTGTTGCCGGGGAACCCGTCCACACCAGGCAGACAGTTGTCGGCCATTGGCAAATTGGGATGCACGGACGTCACTCACGAAGGCGGCTGCAATAAGAGGACCAACGCCGGGAATAGTGAGCAGATGCTCATAACCCGTTTGCTGACGGGAAAGTACCGCTATTTCGTTATCCATATCATGAATGCCGGTGTTCAAATTCTGCATCTCTTCCCATAAGGTATGCAATAAACGACGCAGTACACAAGACAGGTTATTGCTGTCATCTTCCAGAATATCAGGGAGATGCTGTTGAAGTTTTTGAATGCCGGCAGGCAGTTTCACAAATAGCCAGCGCATCATTGGCATCGTTTTTTTGATGATGGCTGAAGGCCTTGACGTGCTGAGTCGGGACTAACCTGACGGTATATCCCATCGCTTGTAGCGTTCGCCTCAGTAGTGAGACGTTACACAAGCTTCCATCGCAATGACAGTGCTGGGTGGAAAAGAGCGCACAGTATCAAGCAATTTTTGCCGTGAGATTTTTCGGTTCGAGGCGACAGAACCGTCCGCCATCCAGATATAGATTTGAAAAACGTTTTTGGCGAGGTCAATGCCAACGACTTTGATCGTATTCATGATAGGTTCTCTCCCGAAAAATTCAGTGCATCGGAAAGAAAGATGGCACTATTTGCTGCTGAAAAAGGGGCCGTCCATCACATTACAACACGTTGAATACACAAAAATATTGGAGCGGTGTTTGCATCCCAAGGTTATTAATCGCCTTAGCTTGTTGTCCGAACATTTGAATAGTTTGTTTGTTCTCGTCGTGCCAGAGGTGGGTGCTGAAAACCGGTTGCGCTTCGCTATCCATCCATACATGGCGAAACGTTGCTTTCTCATCCATTACCAGCTTGCACTTTTTAACGGGTTATGATGCGTTTTTGCATAACATTCTGGGTTGCTCATTGAGCACAAGGCATTTTGTTTTGTTGCCGGGTGTTCTGCGCTAACAGCGGAAAATACACTCACTCCCAGTACTAATGATAGTGTTCCCAGAATTCCCCATGAGATTGCTCGCAGGCTGCTGATCTCTCGTTTTGATGTAACGTGAGCGACTATGCTGTAATTGGCCCAGCTAAGAACGGCCCCCGCTGCCATAGGTAATAAAAAGTCTGATCCCGCCATGATTCCCTCATTTGCCAAACAACATCACGTCTTGTAGTGAGTGCTGGAGACACACAGCCAGTGATGACTATCATACGGTTTTGATTTAATTTATCGCTATTGGTGTTCATTTTAAATCTCATTGGTTGTAGTTATACAGGCTTCTTGTGAGGGGGGTGTGCTCAAATAGGGTTGTTAGATTAAAAATGTCTCATTTGGAGCGTGGCCTTACAGTGGTCAAAATTGCACATTCAGTGTATGAAAAAGACCTTGAGAATACAGTTTGGCGAGCGGGTAAAAGAACTGCGCATTGCCACCGGAATGAGCCAAGAAGCTTTTGCTGATCGGTGTGGGTTTGCACGTAGCTATATGAGCCGCATTGAACGTGGTGGTTCTAACGCGTCTCTGGATGCGATTGAGGTGCTGGCTAACGCTCTCTGCGTTGAACCGGGGCAGTTGTTAATATCTGACTCATCCGAAGATAATGACCCGGAACTGCTGGTTCCCTATGCGGCAGATGGCACGTGTTTTCATCCTGGTTTGGCTAGTTCACGAGACGGTTCATTTGCAGTGGGAGAAAAAGCCGCTCAGAAGCGTTTTGGCACGTTTATCGAAGCTCTTGAGTTTCTTCGCAAAATGGAGACCGCAAAGTGGCGTAGGCCCAATGCCAGTGGAAATTGGGGCATTGTGTCAGCGGTGCGTTGGGATAAACTGAGAAAGTAGCACAAGTGTAAGTTTATAAATTCTGGCGGCTGTATGAATGAACAGTTTATATAGACGATTTACTATCCCCAGTTGAACATATTTCATGCTTATAGAGGGCAAAAAACATCGAAATACAGGTGCGTTACATAGGCGTTTCGTATCATTTTAAGCTAAAGAGTGCCAATGACACAGCCAACTTTTAGAAGAGTCCAAAAAAGGAATCCTTATCAATTAGTCGTTGATCAACATATCCATGCGGCACATTGCATAAAAAAGTTTGCCAACGAAAAAAACACGATTTCTGTTTTTGATAAATCAGATTCTCAATGGGTGCAGCGTAAGCCAGATGCTGCGATTTTTTGTGCAAAGAGAGTTTGGGATCAACGTGCTGAAAAAGGTTATATGAATAGTATCGAAACCGCTTTTTTTCAGGTTATCGATAGTATTAATACCCCCATCATAAATAGAAATCACGATGCGATAACTCGTTATTTCCATTTATGGCGGCTTAGAGGAGAGGCGAGAGATAACAAAAGGAAAAATGTTTACTCCAACGGCGTTTCAGGAAGTTCGTTAACTCTCGATGAGCAAGAAATTTTAGAAAGTAAGCATGCGATTTTCATAACTGAAGAGGATGGTATGCCATCTCACTTAGCTAAAGGCATGGAGATACAGGTGATGTTGGATAAAATTTGCCATTTTATGGGGCCTATAACTTGGGGGCTAGTAACAGCTAGTAGGGGAGAGTTCTTGGTGGCTGACTACTACCCTATAGATAATGATGGTTTACAGCCTTTTATCCCTGTGTCTCCTCAGCATGCATTTTTCGCTAACGTCACTGACATGCATATTAGTGTCCAACAAGTGCGTGCTTTTAATCGTGCTTCTGTTGCATCTTCAAAGAACTATTACTTTTGCCGGAGCCTCGAAAACTGTCCACTTTAAGAGGAGCAGGCATTCTAAGGTAGTTGTAGTTCCTCCTACAAAACCCTCCTACAATGCGTCAAGTTTTTGTTAATAAATCTATGGGATTACGAGATCTTTGGAGTGGGGGTGGATTTCCCTTCACCGCACCATAACCTTTCTTAAAGTCTACTAACTTACTGAGTCCTAATGGATATGGTTTAAAGCCTTCCGATAGTTTTAATCACTGTAACCAACATGATGACTAACTTTGTAGAAAAGACAGGGCTATGCCGTGGATACTTATTTGCTGAGCAATGGAGTTTAATGAAACCTTAGAGCAAATCATGCTGGGGTTGCAGGAGTAGTTAGGACGTAATGTGGATGAGAGGACGGTGGGCGTGCTACCGTCCTGTTTGATGTCATTATCATACACAAGCTACATCACCGTTAGGCCCTCGCTTACAATCAATGACCCAGAGCGACCGTGCAATCTACCCATTGCGGGCTATTGGTAGGGAATCTCTGACACTCGGGAGGGGACACGATGGCACAAACCTGCATTGAAGCGAAAAGAGTTGCGCCAGCTACTAGGCAAAGAAGATATTTTTTCATACTTATTTTCCACCTCGTTATTATCACAAAAACTGGTAAATCTAATAAACCTATTATACAGTAACAACAAGCAAATAATTCTTAACAATTGGTTAACGCTTAAAACTAAACCCAATATTTTTTTACCATTCTCTGAGTGGTTAAGGGAATCCCTAAGCCATTACATCTGTAGTGGATACTTATTTGCTGAATAATGGAATGTAATGAAACTTTAAAAACAAATAATTCTGGGGTTGCAGGAGTATGTTAGAACGCAATATGGGGAAGAACGTAGTGTTCAATGATTACCGATAGAGAGCTATATAAGCATTTATCTCTTCATGAACATTTTGCCTACTTCGTTCTATATCTTGCACTGCATCAGTAAAGGTATTATATCTGCCTAAGGATAAGGGTGTTAGTATCCTTTGTATATAGAATAATCTGGTTATAGGTATGGTGTGTGGCTCCAAGGATAAAGTATCAGGAGTATATAAGTGAAAACCTAATTCATTAATCACCTGCCCAATATCTTCAATATGAAGGCGAGTAGAGATCTCCCTTATATTTATTCTTGAGAAATTTGGTATTTTTAATGAAGTAACCATATTAGTTTGCTGGTACTGAATGATTGCATTATTTAAGAAATTAAAGCAATCGCGATGATACTGAGCCATAATAAAAATCCTATACAGTCTATTTACATAGGATTTATAATCATATTTATCCAAAAAACAAGCGAATAATCCTTAACTATTAGTGGTTATCTCTTAGCATCTGACAGCAATATGCACGTAAAGTAGACTAAAATTTCAATAGGATTAATGAATAAAGGGTGCTTTGTGTATTCATGAAGTGCAGGTATTTGTATTATTGTTGCTGTTTATGGTGATCTACCTGATTACTCCTGTTATTTCAGGCTCGATTTACATAAGACATAAACGGTATGCTGGTATCTTTATGTCCTCGATAGACACTTCGTCTTTCCAGTTGCCTCTTTGTTGATTTGTTGGCTGCGCTGGCTCATTCCAGTCACTGTCTTTATAAAGATACGGTTATCTATGCTCCCGGGGGATGAACTCCCTTGCCGCCGCGATGTTCTTGAAATCCATTGTGTATAGTTGGTTTAATATTATTTTTTCTTATATCCTGTTGGTTATGCTCTATGTTACGCATAATATAAATTTGAATACTGCAGTGAAAGGATGGCGGGAGTGCTATCGTCCTACTTGATGATATTATTTATCACAACATAGTTCACCATGCTGCTCTCGCTAACAATGACCCGAAGTTATCATGCAAGCCTGCCATTCTGGGCTATTGTAGTCATAATTCAATTTGATATTGTAAAGCAAACATTCAAAGAAATAATAGAGCAAAAATATGAAACAAAATCTATTTTGGAAAAAAGAAAATTATCAAGTGTCAACAGATAAATCTCTGTTAGATGTTACAGCAATCCACCAGTTTCTTACCCGATCCCATTGGGCGAAAGGAATCGATATTGAAACGGTTCAGTGCTCAATTGAAAATAGTCTGACATTCGGATTGTATGACGAGGAAAATCAAATAGGGTTTGCTAGATTCGTGACAGATTTTTCAACTTTTGGGTATTTATGTGATGTTTATATCTTGGAAGAATATCAAAAACGGCATCTGGGAAGCTGGTTAATGGAATGTTGCCAATCTCACCCTGTTATTCAAAAACTTCGACGAATTATGTTGGTAACTTCATCTGCACATTGGTTATATGAAAAGTTGGGTTATTCACCTGTTAATCGTGAGAATTTTGTCTGGCAGATATTTCGTTCGGATATTTATCTAAAGGATTAGTACCATTTTTTTAGCGAAGATTGAATTTATTGGGGAATATATCAATGTTTTCTGATGATAAAGTAAAAGCAGAACATTGCTGAGAAAAGTGAATGCTGTCTTCAAGAGTCATTCCTGCCAGCCAGCAATGAGCAAGCCCTGCCATCATAACATCCCCAGCACCATTGGCATTAACAACGTTATTTGTTAATGCAGGAGAATAACCTGATTTATTATCTAGTTCGCTGTAATAGACACCTTCTGAATCCATACTCAAAATGACCCGCTGAACACCTTGCTGGTGAAACCAAGAAGCAGCGAGGGCTGCATCTTCCAGTGTTTCAATTTTGATACCGCTTAACATCTTAGCTTCAGAACGATTAGGCTTCAGTGTGTGAATATAAGGTAGCCAATGACGGATATTAGATGCTTTGAATGTAGAAACTGTATCAACAAAAATCGGGACATTATTGGAATGAAGAAATATCCACTCTAATGACTCTTGAGATAAGTTACAATCAATAACCAGTACACTGGCACTTTGAATCAATTTTTTAGATTGAGAGAGTAATGCTGGACTAAGTTTATCCAGAATGCTCATATCATTTATCGAAATAATGCATTTTCCGTTTTCATCAATAAATGAATTACAAACTGATGTTTTTCCATCATCCAGTTTATGTAGGTATTTGGTATTAACACCAGATAATTTTGTTTTTTCTGATAGTATTTTACCCTGTTGGTCATTACCAACAACAGAAATTAAATAGCTTTCGTTCTTTAATGCAGCAATGTTTTGTGCGATATTTCTACTGACCCCGCCGGGGGTGGAAATGATTTTCCCTGGGTTGGAATCATTATATACTACTTTATCAAAAACATAACTGGTTATATCTATATTGGCTGCTCCAATTGTCACAGCATAAACATCATTGGCAAGAATATAACCTTTCCCTTTTATATAGCCTTTTTTACTTAGGTTCATAATATGCCCTGCAACACAGGAACGACTGATACCAAGAATATCTGCAATTTCTTGTTGTTGTATAAAAGGATCCCTCTTTAATATTTGCAGTATCTGATTTTCCCTGTTTGACATATTGTGGCCTTAGCTATTTTTTGTGTCTATATTTCTATTGTATATCTGTCAAACAGTAAAGGATGATCTTATGATTTATTCTATTTTTGAGAAAGTGATCGTAAGTTTAATAAATCTTCTTTATGACTAATAATGTGATCTATATCTAAAATATTATTCTGATAAAGCTTTAGTGTTTAGAATAATGAAAAGGTTTATACTGTAAACTATATTTTATCTTGTATTAATCATATTAATATCAATTAGTTATGCGATCGTCAGGGCTTTGCAAACAAGTGTTTGTTTTTTATATTTTAATGTAATAATTATATGTAACTTAAGAGATTATATTATCAATGCTAAATTACAAGTTGCATATTTTGATCTGTTTAAATACAGCAGGAAAGCTATTTTTCACTGTTTTTTATGAAAAGTATCGATTTATCAGTTCGGATATATGACTAAAAATAGTTAATTTTTTATTTTTATATTTTACATGAAGATGATTAAAAGTCTTGTGAGTGTGATTTTATTAAATGATTTGGTGTTGTTTGTTTTTTGCCCGCGTTTATGAAGTGTTTGTATTCCTACTGTGGGGATATGGCAATATGTGAGTGATAAATTTGATATTAATTAATCTCACTAAAAAATTTGTAAGACTAATTAGTATATTAATGAAGATTTTATGATTGGTGCTTTATGGTTATAAAAAATATAGGAATATTATTAATATTATATGTTCCTCTAGCAATAGCATCTCCGGCAAATTTTAATGAAAAATTGCCTCCATATGCTATGAAGGATGTAATTAATAATTTACAGAATAGCGAAAGAGAGATAAACAGATTGATTGAAGAAAGGCGGCATCAGGAGATGATTAATCGTTCAAGGAGATACTCGACAAAAGAATCACGAGCAAGTCTGAAAGGTGATAAGAAGTGTTTGCCAATTAGTGGTATTTATCTTCAAGGGATATCATTATTGTCATCATCGGATTTAAAAACATTAAGTCCGATTTCTAATAACTGTATTACAAGTAATAATATCAATAGATTAACTTCTGAAATTACGAACCTTTATGTTCAAAAAGGGTATGTTACAGCCAGAGTAAAATTGGTTCCTCCTGACTATGAGAAAAAATTAGGGATTCATGTTATAGAAGGGTTTATTGAAGATATTAGGGGAGGAAGTCGCTGGGTTAATAGTCAGACTCTTTTTCCTGGCCTAAAGAATATGCCATTGAATATACATCAACTTGATCAGGGGCTCGATCAGGCAAATCGTTTACAATCAAACAAAACAACGCTGGATATTTTGCCTGGTATAGTTAACGGAGGGTCTATTATCCTTCTGAATAATAAACATAGTTCTCCGTGGAAACTGTCTTTAACAACCGATAATTATGGGCAAAAAAATACAGGAAAATGGGTAGAAAGAATAAACACAAGTTTTGATAGTCCGCTGGGGTTATCTGATTTTGTGAGCCTTAGTGGAAGTTCTACGCTTAAAAAAGGCCCAAATAAATATAATCGTTCTTATATTTTCCTTTATTCACTGCCATATGGACAGTCAACATTTAGTGCATTTTATGTTGGTTCCAAATATCGTCAAAAACAAAAATTACAGCATAGTATTGCAAATATGTATGGTGATGCTCAACAAACAGGCGCTCGTGCTGATTGGGCATTTCGCCGTAATCAGAAACAAATAGATACACTGAGAACACAATTTATATATAAACAGGGAAATAACTATCTAAATGGTGAGAAAACTAAGGTAAATAGCGAATCATTAACCCTTATTGCTCTTAATTTAAATCATTTTCAAATTATTCCAAACGGATTTTTTTCTATTGATATAGGGATTAATAAAGGTGTGAGATTATTTAATGAACAGACTGTTATGGATAAGACATTCATTAAAGGGTTGATGTCAATAAATTTGCAAAGGAAATTTAGATTATTTTATTCATCTTATTTATTTAATAGTCAGTTTAGTATGCAGTATAGTCGTGACCAATTGCCCGCTATGGAGTGTTTCAGTCTTACTGATAAAAATAGTATCAGAGGATTTAACGAGAGTTTTTTATGCTCTGAAAGTGGATGGTATTTAAGAAATACATTATCTTATCCACTTCCTATAACTATTCCTCAAGGGTATTTAGCTTTAAATATAGGTGGTGATTTAGGGCAAGCTAACGTTAATAAATATGAATGGATAAATGCTGCTGGGATGAGTGCCGGTCTTTCATTGAATTATAAGAAATTGTTTGCAGATATTCAAGTAGGCAGAGGGAAAGTTTTTTCTCGGCAGTACAAGAGATTTAATAATTCCATACAGATATTAGCGCATATCTCTTATGGTTTTTAATTTTAGATCTACCACTATTTAAATTTTGTCATATTTTTACACACAGTAATAACTAGATGTATAGGAGTAATTAAATGAAAGAAAAAAGGTTTAAATTATCGTCATCTGGTCGGCTTGCTGTATCAGTGGCAATTGTTATGCTTTTTAGTTCGAGTGGTTTTTCCAGTGGAATTGTATCAGGAGGTGATGCCTCACATCAGCCAAATGTCAGACGAGCTAAATCTGGTGCGGATGTCGTTAATATTGTTGCACCTTCTGAATCTGGATTATCACATAATCAGTATGAGGATTTTAATGTTTCAGAAAAGGGCGCAGTTTTTAATAACTCGACAAATGGCGGTGAGTCTCAATTAGCTGGAAAGTTATCTGGTAATAGTAATCTGCATGGTAATTCGGCAACGATTATTTTAAATGAGGTAGTCAGCCGTAATCCATCTTTACTATTGGGCAAGCAGGAAGTTTTTGGCATGGCCGCAGATTATATATTGGCAAATCCTAACGGTATTACTTGTGATGGATGTGGGTTCATTAATACGAATCAGTTATCGCTGGTTGTCGGAAATCCATTAGTTGAAAAAGGTACTTTACAGGGATTTAATACCATGAATAATAAAAATGCCCTGAAAATTGGTGAAGGAGGATTGACTAATAACTCCATCATAAACCTTTTCTCACCTAAAATTGATAAACGTGGAAAAATTAGTACTAGTGAAGATATTAATATTATTACAGGACTGAATAAAATATCTTCTGATGGTCGAGTACTGGCTTCAAAAAAAGCAGCAGTAGGTTTGCTTGATAGCTACTATTTAGGCGGTATGCAGGCTGGTCGCATCCGGTTATTAAGTACAGATAAGGGCAGTGGTGTTAATTTGCAGGATGATATTATTGCTGACGATAATATTAATATTAAATCTGAAGGTGATTTAAAACTGGAAGGTGCCAGAGTAAAAGGAGGTGATCTTGAATTAAAAGGTGAAAATATTACCTCTCAGGGGAGGGTGGATGAAGTATCCTCTAAAAATGAAAAGTCAGAAGGTGGTTTTTTTAGCGGAAATAGTGTTGGCAGTGGGCAGAAGTCACAAACTCTTCGCCGAACCCGATTAGAAGGTAGAAATATTACATTAAATGCCAACAAAAATAATGAAATTAAAGGAACAGATATTTATGGTGAAAATATTGATGTAACTGGTAGTAAGCTTGATTTAGACGGACAGGAAGTTAATCAACATTCTGAGAATTATCAAAAACAATGGAAGTTCTTATGGAAGAGGGATAATAAAAATACTAATGACAAAACTCAACAGGAAGGAAATAATATAAGGGCAGGTAATAATATAAAATTCACTTCGACTGGAGGGGATATAAATATACATGGGAGCAAGATTAATGCAGGTAATAATTTATTGTTATCATCTAAACATGATGTCATAGTAGATGGTTTGATAGAAACCGAAAAAATGAATAACCAGCAATATCATAGACTAGAGTCTGGCTCACTTAGTACAGGGTTACAAGAAAAAGGGAGTTTTACTAAAAAACAAATTAGAAGTGAACTAAACGCAGATAATGATCTTGGTATAAAAGCAAATAGTAATATTGAAATTTCAGGTTCTAAGGTACATGCCGGAAACAATATGACTATTAAAGCAGATAAAAAATCCCAGATACTATCCCAAACTTATGGTGATAAAGTTTGGGATGATGATAATAGCACTTATTGGGGAGGAATTGCCGGAGGGAAAAATAAAAATAATTATATTGAAAATAAAAAAAATCAATCATCTGATATTACAGCAGATGGACATATATTCCTTACAGGAAATGATGGAGTTAAAGTTACTGGCAGTAACGTTGAAGCTGCACAAGGTGGATACTTTCAGTCGAAAAATGGTGATCTACTCATTGATAATGCAGTTGATTATCATCAAAATGTTACTAATGAGCGTCATGGAACCGTTTTTAATATTACTAAGGATTCTAATACGGAGAAAGAAAGAAAAGAAGATTCAGTACATAGTCAGGTTAGATCTAATACAAATTTAAAATTCTCTAGTGGAAAAAATGTCGAAGTAGTTGATAGTATCGTAGAAAACCCTGGTGATTTGAATATTCATGCAGGTGGTAATGTAAATATTTCTTCTTATGGAGAGAAATATAATAAACAGAAAGAGACTTCATTGCTTGAGGCAGGGAATATCGCTAAATCTCATAATAAGAATGATAAAAAACCTGTTAATAAAGTATTTGGTATCAGATATAGTAGTGACGGGAATGAAGAAGAAAATATAACACAAAAACGATCTGAAGTGAATGTAGGGAATCTAAAAATTGATGCGGGTAAAGATGTTACAGTTGTGGGTTCAGATGTAACGACGAGAAATGGAGATGCTGATATATCGGCTAACAATATCTCTTTCCTTGCTTCAAATGACTTGTCATCCCAAAAACAATATCATTCTTCGATAGGTGCTGGTGTATATTTATCTAAAGAAAATGGTAGGTTGGGAGTTGGTGGTGTTGCTAGTTATAATAGCAAGAATCAATCTCATGAGAAGAAAACAGCAGTCGTTTCAAGAACGAATATAGCGGGAGATCTAAAATTAAACGCACGAAATAAAATGGAGCAGCAGGGCGCTCAACATAATATTGCCGGTAATTATGATGTGAATGCTAATAGCGTCGAGAATAGAGCAGCGGAAAGTAGTGATAGCACTTCTTCAGGTAATTTCAATATTGGAGGAGGCGTTTCTCTCTCTTTGGGTATAGAGAATAATTCACCTAATGCTGGTGCTTCTGTTTCTGCCAAAGGCAGTAATCACACAGAAAATAACACTCAATCAAAGGCCAGTGTCACTTTAATTAACGCCAATAATAACATTAATATAAATGCCAAAGAGGATGTATATGATCAGGGAACGCAGTATCAGGCAGCTAATGGAGGTATAGAATTAAAAACTAATAACCATATTAACGAAGCAGCATTTAATAAAACTGAAAAAAATACTTTTGATTCATCAGGCAATGCCGGAATATATGCTAAATTAGCGCTTTTCTCCCAGGATCTTACTGTTAACGCTAAAGGGGAAGGAAAAGAACTGCGGAGTCATGAATCTAATTCAGATGCTATTGTCAGTAATTTCAATGCACGTAAAGATATTAATGTTCAGGCTCGCCATGATATTAAATATGAGGGAGTATCGTTTAATTCAGAGGATGGAGAAACAACCGTACATGCAGGAAATGATGTCAATGTTCATCAGGCAAATAATACCAATCAGAAAACTAATACTACATATGGGGTTCATCTTGGTGCTGGTGTAGGTGTCAATTTGCCGACAGGAATTGTTAATATGGGTGCAGTAACTGCAGAAGCGGGATATGCTGTAAGTGATGACACCGTCGTAAAAGCAAAAAGTAGTAATATTAACGGAAAACAGGGTGTTGACATAGTGGCTGGAAATAACTTGTCTTTGCAGGGGACAAATACCTTAGGCAAGCATGTGCATCTTAAAGCAGAACGTGGTGATATCCTAGTTACCTCTGCCCAGGACAGTATAAATAAAAGTAATTTCCTAATTGGAGGCAAATTAGTATTGGGAGCAGCAATGAATAGCTCTCAATTAGCTCAAATTAAGGCACAGGCTGATGGACAATTTGCTAATGACCATGAAAGAGATGTTATCAATCACAATAGTCAGATTAAGGGTGAAGACGTAATATTAACAAGTAAAAAAAATACAACAATGAAAGGAGCTAATATTGTATCAGATAAGATAGAGGGTAAAATAGGAGGAAACCTTAATATTGAAACGGCTCAAAATACAGCTAATGGGACGAAGATAGCTCTAGAAGCTGGAGGTGGATTTAATAGTGATACACCCCTTAATGATAATCAATCCTCCGGTTTTATGGGAGTGATTAATACCATTAAAGGGGTCGTGTCGGGTATAAAAACTAAATTTAATTTTAATTACGAAACACATGATGATACAGGTTTAGCTAACCAATCAGGAATTTCTGCGAGAGATGGCGGTAATTTAGATGTATCAGGTAAAACCAATTTGATCGGAGCGAAAATTGAAAGTACTGATCAGCCAGTTATATTGAATACTAAAGAGTTGGTAAATCATGAAATAATTACTCATAGTAAAGGAGAAAAATTATCTGTGAGATTACCAGAGTCTCCTCTTGGATTTTTATTCAGTTTACCTGGCGCAATTTCTGATATTGCTCATGGGAAAATACCATATACAGAGAGACATTATTATAATAAGAAAAATGTAATACTTCCCAGTAAAGTTAAGACATACACTAAGAATATGTCGAATTGTAATGTAACGGTAAGGGATAAAACTATCGATACTATAGGTAGTAACATGCCTAAAAAAACAGTGACTGAGGTGATTGGATGTGGTCAACAGTTAGGTAACCAGAAGGATAATGGAGTATAAAAAATTGAACGTTATTTTATTATTAAATAGTAATCCACCTGTTTAACAGGTGGATTCTTTGTATTTTAAACAACCGCGTTTTGATATAAATCCCACCGATTGCCATAAATATCTTCAAATACAACAACCAAGCCATATTCTTCTTGTCGTGGCTCTTCACAAAAATGAACGCCATTTTCTTTCATTTTGTGATAATCACGCCAGAAGTCGTCAGTTTGCAGGAACAAAAATACCCTTCCCCACACTGGTTGCCAATAAAGGCTTCCTGCTTTTCATTCGATGCTCTTGCCAGCAATAGGTTGCAGTCACTTTCAGGGTTAGGTGTCACAACAACCCATCTTTTACCCGGTTGTGGAGTGTCTTCGACCAGAGTAAACCCCAGTTTGTTGGTGTAGTAATCAATTGCTTTATCATAATCATCAATAACAATGGCAATATAACCCATACATCTTTTTTGTGTTCTCATAATATTCCTATTTTAAATTACAGCATCCGTGTCCCTAAGGTCACATTTTTATCTGGTCTGATGAGTACAGTGCCTTCATTATCACAAACAGCAGCAAGAACCAAAACTTCCGATTTAAATCCGGCTACTTTTCTCGGTGGAAAATTTATAACAGCCAGTATTTGTCTGCCGATTAATTGTTCTTCCGTATAGTTTTGACACAATTGTGCCGAACTCTGTTTTTCACCTATTTCGCTACCAAAGTCGATATACAGTTTATAAGCAGGTTTGATGGCCTTTTCATTTTTTTCAGCTTTGATAATTTTGCCAACGCGGATATCGAGAGCCATAAAAGTGGATATATCGGTGAGATAATTTTCTGAATTTTGCATAACTGTATATCTATTAATAATTAGGTTAATGATATTTACTGTTATTGTAACAGAGTGTGTATAAAAATATTTATTTGACTTTGTGAGCTGATTCACGTGGATACAAAACACTTATCCATATGAGTTCATCATGTAGTCATTTGGTGCGTTATTCTGTGGCGACAATAATAGAGAGGAGTAAAACACCATGAAATGGTCTCTTATGATCCAAGGAACAGCGTCTGATGTTGGAAAGAGTGCTTTGGTTGCTGGATTTTGCCGGATTTTTTTACAGGATGGTTATCACTGTACTCCTTTTAAATCACAAAATATGGCACTTAATTCTGGTATCACTGCTGATGGCAAAGAAATGGGACGTGCTCAGATATTTCAGGCTGAAGCCGCAGGGATTGCTCCCGATGTGCGGATGAATCCTGTTTTGCTGAAACCCTCCAGCGATTGCAAGGCTCAGGTGGTTTTTATGGGCAAAGTTATGTGCAATATGAACGCCATAGAATATCACGAGTATAAACCACAGCTTCAGAAGCAGATCCTGAGCGCTTATAACGGCCTTGCGGCTGCCACCGATATTATGGTACTGGAAGGAGCGGGTAGCCCGGCGGAAATTAATCTGCGGGATAGGGATATCGTCAATATGGGTATGGCTGAGTTGGTTGATACCCCCGTTATTCTGGTAGCAGATATTGATCGTGGAGGTGTTTTTGCTGCTATCTACGGTACACTCGCCTTACTCGCACCAGAAGAAAGGGCGCGGGTTAAAGGGGTCATTATTAATAAATTTCGTGGTGATATATCGTTGCTGCATTCAGGGATTGAGCAGATCGAAGAGTTGACACAAGTACCGATATTGGGAGTATTACCGTGGTTGGAACTCGATCTGGAAGAAGAAGATAGTGTTGCTTTACAGGTTGGTAAATATGTAAAGGATAAACACAAGACAGAAAGATGCCTGAATATTGCCGTTGTCCGGTTGCCGCATATTGCAAATTTCACCGATTTTAACGCGTTAGCACTCCAGCCTGATGTTTATCTTAATTATATTGCTGATCCTGTGGAACTTCAGAATGCCGATCTGATCATTTTACCCGGCAGTAAAAACACATTGGGTGATTTGGGGTGGTTAAAAACTCAGGGGCTAGATCAGGCAATGATTGCTGCTCATCAGTCAGGGGTTCCGATCATTGGGATCTGCGGTGGCTATCAGATGCTTGGAAAGCAGATCATTGATGAAGTCGAATCTGGTTTATACCAGATGGAAGGGTTAGGATTACTCGATACTGAAACCTTATTTGCCAATGATAAACAGACGGCTCAGGTCAGAGGCGTTGTGATGTCGGAATTATCTGGCCTGTTGAGCTTATGTGGTGATCAGCCCATTGTGGGTTATGAGATCCATATGGGAGTTACACGCCTGAGAGAGCAGGCAAAGCCGTTTGCCAAAATGTACTTGCGTAATGGTGAAGAAACGAGTTGGTTTGATGGCGCAACGAATCAGGAAGGGACGGTAATGGGAAGTTACCTGCATGGCCTGTTTGACCAGAATAATTTTACTCGTCCATTACTGAATCAGCTTCGCATGCTTAAGGGCATCAACCCGCTGGAAAATGCTGCTTTCAGCTATGCCAGCCATAAAGAGAAACAGTTTAATATCCTGGCGGAAAGTATGCGTGAGCATCTGGATATAGATCGTATCTATCAGTTAATGCAGGAACACACGCAGTCTACTTCTTCTGGAGTTACCAGATGATTTTAATTACTGGCGGAGCACGTAGTGGCAAAAGTGCTTATGCGGAGCGGTTCCTTTCAGATCAATGTGAACAAGTATTGTATATCGCGACAGCTCAAGGCACTGATGAAGAGATGTTGGCTCGAATTGAACGTCATAGGCAGGATCGTCCTTTGCATTGGCGAACCTGGGAAGGATATCAGGATTTGGGGGATGTTATCCGTAGGCATCGTAAAGCGGAAGAGGGGATTATACTTGAGTGTGTGACTACATTAATTACCAATCTTCTGTTTGACAAAGCAGAAGGCGCATCAACCGATGAAATGGATTTCGTTTCATTGGAAGTGTTTATCCACCAGCAGATAGACGACGTAATCGATGCTTGTCTGAATTGCCCGATGCCTGTTTGTCTGGTGACGAATGAACTGGGTATGGGAATTGTGCCTGAGAACCGGTTAGCCCGTCATTTTATTGATATTTCCGGGCGGGTTAACCAAAAACTGGCTCAGGCAGCAAAATCAGTCTGGATGGTAGTCTCTGGTCTTGGAGTAAAAATCAAATGAAGTTGAGACTCTTTTGGGCAACATTGCAGTTTATGACCCGGCTTCCTATCCCTGCAAAATGGGCCGAAGGTATTGATTTTAGGCAAATAGGGCATGGTGTGCCGATTTTCCCTTTAGTCGGCCTTATTGTTGGTGCGATTGCAGCTTGTGTTGCACTGGTAATAAGTCAATCCGGTGGAGGAGTATATATTGGTGCAATAGGTTATGCGCTGGCTCTGGTATTTCTGACAGGAGGGTTGCATTTAGATGGTCTGGCAGATACATGTGACGGTATTTTTTCTTCCCGCAACAGGGAACGAATACTGGAAATTATGCAGGATAGCCGTCTTGGCACGTATGGCGGATTGGGGTTAATCTTCTGCATTTTGCTTAAGGTACTTGCGGTTGTTGAAATTGCCTATCATCCTCCTTTGCATTTGCTCGCTTTATTATCCTGTGCACCGATTGTCGGACGCACTGCTGTTGTGCTTTTGATGTTTGAACAGCGTTATGCCCGTGAAGTTGAAGGAATGGGAAGTAGCTATATCGGTCGCATTACTTCCCGTGAAACAGTCATTACATTATTGGTGGGAACAGTATTGGTGATGCTGCTGGGGGACTGGCAAGGGTTATCTGCAATGCTGGTAACGATGATCGCTATCTTTTTGCTTGCCCTCTATTTTAACTATCATCTGGGCGGGCAAACCGGAGATACACTGGGAGCGGCAATTGAAGTTGGTGAAGTGGTTTTTCTACTGGCTTTAATCCTTATCTGGAAGTAAGTTGCCGAGAGTTAATATTATTTGATTCTCGTTGCTTCTTTGGCACTACGATAGAATTAAAAATCTGTTGAGAGTATTTTATATTTGCGTACTCAAGTTGAAACTTGATCGGAAGGATCATCATGGAGTTTCAATCATTACCACTGTTACTGAAAAAGATTAAACCGCTGGATCGGCAAAAAATGGATCGGGCGGTGCAATATATTGATCAACTCGTCAAGCCGGTTGGTAGTCTGGGCCGTCTGGAAACACTGGCAGCTCAACTTGCCGCTATGCCCGGTATTGGAAAGCTGCGGGATCTCAAAAAAGAGATTATCGTTATGTGTGCTGATCATGGCGTTTATAACGAAGGTGTGGCGATATCTCCGAAAAATGTTACAGCCATACAGGCCCGGAACATGTTGCTGGGGCTGACAGGGGTTTGTGCATTAGCGAAAAGTAGCGGTACTCATGTGTTACCTGTTGATATTGGTATTGATTGTGAGCCGATAGATAATTTATTGTCCCTCAAATTAGCTCGTGGCTGTGGCAACATTGCACAAGGCCCAGCGATGCCTTATGAATATGCAGAAACATTATTGTTGGCAAGTGCGCAATTAGTTCAGCAACGCTTTGCCGCCGGGATCTCGGTATTCGGTGTGGGAGAGCTGGGGATCGCGAATACCACACCGGCAGCGGCAGTCATCAGTGTACTTACCGGAAGTGATCCCGGTGATGTTGTGGGTTTGGGGACTAATTTGCCTGCTGGATTACTTAAATATAAAGAATCTGTTGTACGTCAGGCTATTGATGTGAATAAACCTGATGCTCAATCTCCCCTTGATGTACTGGCAAAAGTGGGGGGATTTGAGCTTGTGGGAATGACCGGAGTAATTTTGGGCGCTGCGGCGGCAGGTGTTCCGGTTGTGCTGGATGGTTTTATCTCTTATGCCTCGGCACTGGCGGCAGTTCAATTGGCCCCTTCTGTTCAGGATTACTGTATTCCATCTCATTTATCAGCTGAAAAAGGCGCGGGTCTGGCGTTACAGCATCTGGGGCTGAAACCTTATCTGCATTTAGATTTGCGTTTGGGTGAGGGCAGTGGGGCTGCAATCGCAATGTTTCTGATTGATGCAGCCTGTGCTATGTATTGTGATATGGGATTTCTGGCTGAAAGCGGGATTACTTTTCCTGAACTTTCTCTATTAACTCATTAAGCATAATTTGATTTTTTTGTAAGGAAAAATAGAATTGTGGAGCAGTGAAATTATATTTTTCCCGTAAGTAATCTAATGATACTTTTTGAGTTTCAATTACGCGCAAAATCGGAATGGCCAATCCGAAATCTTTTTCAATAAAATAATCGAAAACAGACGGACTATTTCCTGGGATTGCATTTTCTGCAATATCAGAAATTTCTTTGGCAGTTCCAGATATTGGTTCATCAAGAAGCATACCGCCGATTATGGCTTTGACAGGAACGGTAACATAAATAAAAGCAAACGTTCTTTTTCTTCTGAATCTTCGGCGGAATTCATATTTTTTAGCCCCCGATAATACTTTTTCCCATGCGGATTGATGTAAACTTAATACGATACAATCTTCGGGAGTAATATTATATTTCTGCATAAAATTCTGCATTTTTATATCTCTTATTTTATAAATTTTTAGCGAGTTTTCTTAATGTCTCTTTGAGTATTTTTCCGCTTGCGTTACGTGGTAAAACTGAAAAAGTATAACCTTTCGGGCGCTTATAGCGAGCAACCATTGTCCGGAGATAATCATCCAGTTCTTGCTCAGTTATTGAGGTATTGTCATCAATTTCAATGAAAGCATGAGGAACTTCACCCCAGTATTCATCAGGTTTTGCCACAATCGCCACAGCCAGAACACCGGGATAACTTGACAGCGCATTCTCCAGTTCAAGGCTGGAAATGTTCTCACCACCGGAAATAATAATATCTTTTTTCCGGTCGATAATTTTAATATAACCATCGTTGTCAATAACAGCCAAGTCCCCGGTAAAAAACCACTGGCTCGTCATATCGAATGTGACCCGATCGACAGGGCCGTAAGCGGCAACAATATTACCCCGAATAGCAATTTCACCAATGGATTGCCCATCAAAAGGCACTGCCAGCCCGTTATTTTCATTAATGACGCTGATTTCCCCCTGTAAATTGGAAACAATTCCCTGACGCATCTTCTTTAAAATTGTTTCTGATTTTGGCAGTGTGGCCCAATCGGGTTTATCTTCACAAACAACAACCGGCCCATAAGTTTCTGTCAGGCCATAAACGTGGGTAGCTCTGATACCGGCTGTATCAAGTAGGGAAAACATTTTCTCTGTTGGTGGAGCACCAGCAATCAAACCATAGACATTGTTGTTAAAAGAGATGCCGAGTCTTTGTGCTTCCCGCCCTAAGGAATAATGCACGATAGGTGCTCCACAATAGTGTGTTACCTGATACTTCAGCATCATCTGTATGGCTTCCTGTGCATCAAATTTGCGCATACAGATATGTGTGCCTGCCCGTGCCGCGATAGTCCAGGGGAAACACCAGCCATTGCAGTGAAACATGGGTAATGTCCATAAATAAGTCGGATATTTGGGCATATCCCAGTCCAGAATATTCGAAATGGCATTAAGGTATGCGCCACGGTGTGAGTACACCACTAACTTGGGTGTGCCACTGGTTCCGGAAGTCGAGTTAATGCTGATGGCTGCCTGTTCATCAATCGGGTAAAAATTCAGGTTTTCAGAAAGATACTCAGATATTAATGACTCATAGCTCATTAAATCCAACACTGATTCTGGTAGAGGCGTATTATTTTCAGTAACAACAACAATTTTGACCGGCTTTTTAAAAGAAACACCATCCAGTAATGAAAGGTAGTTTTTATCTATAATTAATATTGTCGGATTGATTTTTTCAAAGATAAAATTCAGGGTAGCTGCATCTGTTCTGATACTTAAGGCATTCAGTATTCCGCCAGACAGGGGAACAGCATAGTGAAGTTCCAGCAATTCATGAATATTGGGTAATAAAGCAGATACAACGCAGCCTTTTCCAACCCCCATTTGCTGAAGTGCAACGGCAACCCTTTCACAACGTTCACCATATTGTCGCCATGTCCAACATTGCTCTCCATCTATTACCGCAGGGTAATCACCATTACTTAATATGGCCCTTTTTAGAAATAAAACAGGTGATAATGCATTGCCGTCATATTCATTTAATAGCGAATTGTAGCGAGTCATATTCCCATCCTTTTTTATTTTCGATTTTTTTGCCTATCATTATTTTTTACTAATTATTAAAGGTAATAGTGGAGGTGGAAATATGCAATCTATGTCAAATGGTTATTAGTGTTTTTATTAGTAAGGGCCTTGTTATTTATAAAAAAATATCACGTGCTTTATTTGTGTGTTTGAGTGATATTTCATTGTTTTTTAATATGCTGATTATATTTATTGTTATTGATAGTGTGGCATGATGAAAATATATTTGGGAATTAATAGCGATGTAATATAAAAACTTAACCTACAGATATAAAAGGAAACGAAAATGTTTAATTTAACCGGAAAAGTTGCATTTATTTCTGGAGGAACGAAAGGTATTGGCAAGGGAATTGCACAGGTATTTAAACGGGCGGGTGCAATCACAATCATTTCAGGTACGAATAAAACGAAAGGAATGCCTGTCGCTGAAGAACTTGGCGTGGATTTTATCGCCCTTGATGTCACAGATCCCTCCGCATGTAAAAATGTGATTAATGAAATTGTCGAAAAATATGGCAGACTCGATATTCTTTGTTCAAATGCGGGTATTTTCCCACAACACAATATTAAAGAGATGACGGTTGAAGATTGGGATTTAGTCTATAGCGTTAACCTGAAAGGCACATTTTTATTGACTCAGGCTGCCCTGAATGTCATGGAAAAACAGCAGTATGGGCGTATTGTGATGACTTCATCTATCACCGGAGAAATTGTAGGAATGCCGGGTTATAGCCACTATGGTGCCAGTAAGGCTGGTCAGCTCGGATTTATGCGTAGTGCGGCATTAGAATATGCAAAACAGGGGATCACAATTAATTCCATTATGCCGGGCATGATTATGACTGAAGGCTTAATGGCATTTGGTGAGGATAATCTGAAACAGATCGAAAATGTAATTCCAATGGGTGCTTTGGGAACACCAGAAGATATTGGTTACACTGCTTGTTTTCTTGCTTCTGATGAAGCGAAAAATATCACAGGGCAGACAATTGTGGTTGATGGTGGGCAGGTATTACCGGAAGTGCAAGGATTCTGATTTAATATACTCTGATCTGGCTTTATTTGTTTTCCATTGCCGTAAAGCAAAAGAACAAGGTAAGATGAGCAACTAATAAACACAGGGAGGGATATGTTCTCTTCCTGGTTTTTTATTGTCTAAGTCAGGTAAAAAATATTATGTCACTGAACTATGAACGTAAGCAGATCCCACTCCCTAATGGCCACAGCAAAGTATTACTGCACTCGTGTTGTGCCCCATGCTCAGGGGAAGTGATGGAAGCCATGCTCGCTTCGGGGATTGATTTCACAATATTTTTCTATAACCCGAATATTCATCCACAAAAGGAATATGAACTGCGTAAAGAGGAAAATATTCGCTTTGCCGAGCAGATGGGTATTCCTTTTATCGATGCCGACTATGATCGTGACAACTGGTTCGAGCGCGCGAAAGGGATGGAAAATGAACCTGAGCGTGGTATCCGCTGTACGATGTGTTTTGACATGCGTTTCGAACGGACAGCTCTATATGCTCATGAACATGGTTTCCCTGTTATTACTAGCTCGCTGGGGATCTCGCGCTGGAAAAATATGCAGCAAATTAATGATTGTGGTGTCCGTGCGGCTTCCCGTTATCCGGGGTTAAGCTATTGGGAATATAACTGGCGTAAAGGTGGTGGTTCTGCCCGCATGATTGAAATCAGTAAGCGTGAAGAATTCTATCAGCAGGAGTACTGCGGCTGTGTTTATTCTCTGCGGGATACTAATCGTCATCGTCTGGCAACGGGACGAGAAAGAATTAAATTGGGAACAGTGTTTTATAGCGCAGATAGTAATAAAGAAAGTAGTAAAAATTGAGATATAGAAGATCACGAATTATTTTAATTGCCAGTTAAAGTGATTTATTTTATCTCTAATTAAAGGCCTGCCATCATTCTGATATGTAAGCAGGTCTGTTGTTTTAATTTCTGAATAATTGATATTTAAAAAATAAAATTGCCGTGGTAAAAAAGAGCACTAAATGGATATTAAGGTAATTTTTATGAAACAGTCTTATCAATGGCTCAAGGTTTTTCCGGTTATTTTTAGTTTCTTACTTATTGCATGTGATGAAGATAGTTACAGTTTTGAGTTACGTAAAGACGACTACGCGCAGATTCATCAAAAATTTAAAACGAATATTATAGATGAAAGTTTTATCGGTGATGGGGAGCCGGGTATTCCGCCTAAAGATATTTTCTCATTAGTCTATTATCCGGCAGAAAACGGGAATATGGCGGCTTACCTTACTCCTCAACCAGAAAATACGGATAAAAAATATCCTGCGGTGATTTGGTTAACAGGAGGGTATGGCGGAATTGGCAACGATGACTTCTTCTGGTCTGAACAACCTTATAACAATGATCAATCTGCATCTGCATTCAGGCATGATGATTTAGTTTTGATGATACCGAGTTTTCGGGGAGAAAATGTAAACCCCGGTAAATATGAAATGTTTTTCGGTGAGATACGCGATATTGAGTCAGCCAGACAGTATCTGATGAAATTGCCGTATGTTGATCCAAACCGAATCTATCTTGCGGGGCATAGTACCGGAGGAACGCGTGCATTATTAGCCAGCGAATACAGTAAAGGATTTAGAGCCGTATTTTCATTGGGAGGCATTCCTGATTTAAAATTACGCTTTGATCATGGGCCTGTGCCAGTCACAGTACCATTTGATCAGAACAATCAGGAAGAGCTTGCAGTGCGCTCTCCTCGTAATTTTTTAAATTCAATAAAATCACCAACATTTTATTTCGAAGGAGAGTACTCCTATTGGAATGAGTTTGATGAAATAAAGAAAATTGCAAAAGATAAAAATATCCCACTCTCTGTTTATTCTATTAAGAATGGTGATCATTTTAATATTATTTCACCTTTAACGTCCCTTATTGTAGACAAAATTTTGCATGACACCGAAGATAAAGTGAATATAAACTTCAGTGAACAGGATTTTATGAGGCTCCAGCATAATCTGCCTGAATCTGATTGATAAATGATGCCTCATCATAATAATGAAAATTTTGATGAGGCAAAAACCGACACTCGATATTTTTCAAGTTGCGTCGCAGTTGAAAGGGAATGGCAAATTTGTCGGGAACACATTCGCTCAGCTAACAAAGAGGCAGCTTGAAAGACAAAGAGTATATATTAATCTTTACCATATCTGGCCCGATTCGGGGTATAACCAAAACGTTTCCGATAACTTTGGGTAAAGTAGGACTGGCTGGAAAAACCGGATTCCAGTGTAATATCCGCGATACTCATTTCACTGTTTAATAATAATTGATGAGCATAAAGAATACGTTGTTCACTGATCCACGCTCGTGGAGATGTGCCATAAACACTACTGAAAAGTTCTTTGAACGAAGTTAACCCCATACCAAATTCGCGCGCAAAATCATTCAGCCGCCACTCTTTCAGATAGTGAGTTTCCATAAATGTCTGTAGCCGTTCGACTTGCCGATTACTCAGTTTACGCAGAACTGACATGAGTAATGCGCCTTGTTTGCCGAGTGAGAGCAGTAAAAGTAACTCCTCACTTCTTAATTGGATCAGGGCTGGTGGGCAGTCATGCGCAAGGAGTTTCGATAAACCATGTATACTTTCCGTTAATAAAGGAAATTTATTGAAAGGAATTAACCGATAATCAGGGAAATTACGGCGTTCAATATTCATTAATAATGCGCCAAAACGTTTCATAAAATGGCGGAAAAATTCCATATTCAATGGTAACCATAATATCTGACAATTTCTTGTCCTGGTTTTAGCCGCATATTTCCCGGGATGGATAAAAAGGATATCATTTGATTTAATATGATAAGTATTGTTGCTGTCTTTCCATACCATTTCACCATCAAGTAAAATATACAATCCTCCGTGTTGATGTTCGAGAATATCGAAGTTAGGCATGGTTAATTGTAGAGAAAAAATACTCTTCTGATTTAAGCCTGTCGTCCTTTTCATTTAATACTCCTAATCTTCCTTATCATGAGTAATTTGAAATGTATTGATGATATGTTCTGTTGTTCAGATAACTTCCGTGGGGGTTGGAAAGTAATCTGAAATCTATTGGATAGATAATGATAAATTGAGCGTAGAGTTAAAAATATTGGCTGATATCAAAATTGTATACGTAATATCCATTATATAACCTCAGTATTATATCTCTAAATTAATATTTATGTTAGTTTTAAATGTTAAAAATTTAGATTTAAATTTATTTATTCGTAGGATAACGGAACCGAAGAAAACATAGAACTTTCATTTATTCAACTGGTTAAAACCCCATACATTTGTATTGGATAAATTTAAATCGATAATTTCACTGTCAGATAAGCATTCAGATGGGGTCGCTGAAATACAATTTTCTAATTAAGATTACATATCCTGTAATGAAATATAAATAAACTGTATTGCGTATGATGTTATTTTGTTAATTATTGGTTTAGTTATGTTGCGTATTTATTAGTTTTTATGGTTCTTATATTTGAGATATAAAAATATTTCTATTAAAAAGAGCATCTTATGTTGGATTTTAAAGAAAAATTATCGATAATTCAGACCATTAAGCTTTGTTGGTAACGTTATCCATGTAATAACGGCATAAATACCTCTGTTATAGCTTCGTAGATTGTTTTTTATACTGGTACAATGCTAGGATGTATTTTCATCGCCTTTCTTCTATATCCACTAAGGCATAATAGAGGCATAGATATATTTGCTGATGAAAGATAAAAGATCACAAGAACGAGAAACATATGGAAAAGCATCGTTTTTCACATAACGCTTTTTTATACAGTTTATGGCTCTTTTGGGCTGTTACACTGGGGTTGTACGTATATGGCAACAAAATTGGTTGTACCATAACAGCAATTTTATCTTTTTTAGCCTTGGTATTTTACTTTACTAATATGAAACAGAGAATGAAAGCTATGTTTGGAAAAAAAACTGAGGCATCTGCTGCCAGTCCGGTCACACAAATCACTCCTCCTGTACAGACTGAAGAGAAAAAAATCTCTGGTACTGAAGCCCGTGCTAATACGATTGTCGCGAAGAATTCCGTATTCAAAGGTGATATCGAAATGGAAGGAGATATCCAGATTTGGGGAAAAATCATCGGGAATATTCGCGTAAAAGGCGGGGCTATTCGTGTTATGCACGCCGGTAAAGTGGAAGGTGAATTGATTGCACCTGAAATTCTTATTGATGGTCACGTAGAAGGGACTTGCTGTGCTGAAACACTGGATATCCTTGAGCACGGTGAATTACGGGGCATCAGCCGTTGCGGGAGTATGTCAATCCGACGTGGCGGATTATTTATCGGTCAGTCTGAACAGGTGGAAAAAGAAAATAAGAAGAAGCAGGAAGCAGAACGAATTGTTTCCATCAAGGATACTCCGGGAGATAAGGCGAAATCTAAAGCAACTGCCTGATATCTGCTGAGAAAATACTCTTCTATTTCCCATCCTCGGAAATCTATCGGGTATAAAATTTCGTATATTCCTGCCGGAACGTTGTATTTTCCGGCAGTTTTTGTTTTTATATCCCTTCTTCTTTTATGTTATCTATGTGCTAGTTACATTCATCAAATCAGACTATCAAGCTATATGAGCAGGAAGATCCTCACTTATCGCCTGATGCTATTTGAAATCCATATTTTTTAATCAATAAGGAGAAATGGTGATTACCGAACTGAAGACAGAAAGATTGTGGCTTCGTGCCTGGAAAGAGGAAGATAGGGAGCCTTTTTACCGCTTAAACAGTAATCCTGAAGTGATGGAGTTTTTCCCCAATACATTGACAAAAGAGCAAAGCAACACACTGATTGATAATTGTATTCGTAAATTTGAGATACAGGGCGGTTGGGGGTTATGGGCGGTAGAGGTGAAAGAAAGTGGTGAGTTTATTGGTTTTGTTGGGTTGAATACACCTATTCTTGAATTTCCATTTTCTAGCTGTAGCCATATAGTTGAAATAGGCTGGCGTCTCGATAAGCCATTTTGGGGCAAAGGCTATGCCTGCGAAGCAGCTCGTAAAGTGCTTGATTTTGGGTTTACGGAACTCAGGCTGGATGAGATTGTAGCCTTTACCACCCTGAAAAATGCTCGTTCAGAAAATGTAATGAAAAAGCTGGGAATGATCAGAGATAAAAAAACATTTATGCATCCAGCTCTTGAGGAGGGTAACCCGCTGCGGGAGCATATTTTGTATCGGATGAGAAGAGCAAACCCTGCCAGCACGATATAACTTGAAACCTGCTGAGTGTCATTGATTAAGGATTAGTTGAATGGCTTTAAAATAAAACAACTGTAAACAGGAGGATATAATAATCAGTATTTTTTAAGTTGGAAAAATAAATCAATCATTAAACTTATACAATAATAAACATCATATTCTCTTCTTATTTCAAATTTTCTTATTTTATTGGCTGATAAAACTCAACTCAGTCAAATAATTTTCTATAGCTATTGGAATTAAATTCTTTATTAGTCAAAAATACTATTTGAAGTTTTTTGGAGTGCATGTTTATACGTTGAAAGTTAACTTTAAATAAGGCTTGCATTCACATAATAAGGACAACACCGTTATAAATGAAGTGCTGAGTTAATATTCCTTTAAATAATTTGTATTAGCCTCGACTTGAACTTATGTGTCGCTGTCTGATTGTTGTCAGACCTCATGAAGATATTTGTTCCATAAGCCTGTTGAGAAGCACTTATCCTCAAGTAACTAGTCATTTTATAATTCAATTTATTAAGATGAGTATAAATACGTTACTTATTGATTTATTTATTAATGTTACAGGATCCTTAGATAATCAAGAAGGAGACCTTATGATCACAATGGCTCAAGCTAAAACCATAAATGACGTTGTGAGGGCACATTTTTATTGGGGGTACAAATCAGACAACAAAGTTTATTTACCGGACTATGGCAATGCTAGTGATTTTAAAAAAACGCATCGCAATGAGCAAGCTGTAGAAGCTAATGAATCCATTTGGATACAGAGAACGGCAGGTTTTACCTTTATTGATAAATTGAATATGCTTTCCTACGAGCGTGCTGGCAATTGCGGGGAATATTCCGAATTTGTTGTAAATCTTGCCATTGCTATGGATCCGAGCAGTGCTATTTGGACTTTCAGCTGTAATGTTCCAGAAATAGTAGATCATATATTTTGTGTTTTTAACTGACCTCAGGCTCCAAACAACATGAGGTCCCTAGAAAGCATATTTTCTGAAAACTTCTATTTTGATGTGATTGTTTGCGATGCATGGGCAAATATAGTGTGTCTTTACGCTGAATATCCAAAAAAACTAAGGAAGAAGATGGAGAAGTGGAATGGCCTAGGAAAAGTTATTAAGGTAGGGAGAGATTTAATACTTGCGACAGTGTGGGGAGATAGATGCTTGAGAGCACCAGCAGAACTTATTCGACAACATTAATTCTTGAATACAGTAGTTCAACTTTGAACTACTGTATTCAGATTACTGACAAAGTGCTGGTTTTTTATCCGACACTTTGATTTGATCAAATTCCGTTCACCCGACGGAGTTTGCCGCTATGTTAAGAATACTGATGTGGTTCATGATGTTGGTCACCGTTATAGAGGTGATATTCTCACTTCGACAATTAAACAGGTGACATTTTTCGTGAGTAGAACACCTCGCAGTGCAAAGAGTAAGAATTCCAGCTCGTTAGTGTGTTTTACTCATATGAAAAAATATTTAGATAATAATAGAAAGTAGACTGAAGCGTATAAGGAAAACGCCATCAAAGTTATTCTGGTCATCAGAGATAACTTTGATGGAAAACGTATTGTTACGTAATTGGTTATTGTCTGGAGATCACTAAAGCTACGCGTCCGATGAATTGGATATCGCTGATAGCACAATCGAACGTGACATCATTATCACTAACGCGAATTTTACTGACAGGGATTTTGGCTATCTTCTTGATGCTGTGCATTCCTTCGATATCGACCAGCCATAAACCGTCCTGAATAGTGTCTTCTTGTGCATCAAGTAAATACCAGGATATGCCATCATCAACAACCAGAGGTTCTCTGAGATCTTTGGAAATCAACTCACTATCCAGAATAACCGGATCAGCCTCATTCAGCTTACCTCCTGACAGTTTTACACGGGAGATTGACGGCGCAATGATATCTTCCAATCGTTCTGTCTTTTTGATCCCTTCGCCGTTTGGAAACATCTCTCCTTGCCCTGTACTCAGCCATAGCAGTGAAGCACCCGTTTCAAGATTACACTGAATAATCCAATCCGCCGGAAAGCTATCACGAAGATAGCGGTTTGCCATTGTGCTTTTGGACACGCCTAAATGATCACTCAGAGCCTGACGGGATTTAAATCCATACGCGCGTACAAGGCGCTCGATAGCTGGTCGCCCACCACTATCAGCCCCCATTTTGATCTCAATATTGGTATTTTTCATTGACAGTACAGATAAGAGATATTATTATCCCGCAAAAGATCTTGAAATGAGACCTTTGTTGGGCCCGAATTGGTTAAGCCGAAAACCATTAAGAGATATTGCATCATGAACATCCAAATTTCAATCCCTATACCTGATCTGAGCGGTGTTCGAGGGATTGCTCTGACAATAATCACTCTGAAGGTGAAAGGGTGAGGAAAATATGGCGAATACGGAAAAAGAAAAGTTTGCCCAAATTAACCTCGGTCAGCGGTTGGAAGGATTGAACCATCTGTCGAAGATCAGAGCAATATACTGGGGATATGATGAAAAAGAGTTAAAACGCTTTCTTGCGGACATGCGTGATAAAAGGGATTGTCATTATGAAGAGAACAAGCGGGCCTTATCCGCTATTTTCTATTTGGCAAATATTCCCCGTACTCGCCATGACAGCGAAATCAGCCAGTTTACTTCTGAGGAAAAACACTCTCTGATCAAGGCGATGAATCATATTAAGGTTGTAGTCAGTCAGTTTCCCAGAAATTTAACGTTACCCAGTTAACCACCTTTTAAAATATTTTCTAATTTTTTTGAACAGATGGCATGTGTACGCCAGACATTCACATTTCCTTAATTAAGGTGGCATTGATGAATAGTGGTCTTTTCGCTCACGCATATAAGCAGCCGGGTATGTTTCAGCCAAATATTCCGCAGAATGTTTCATCAGCAGAGCGTTTGTTATGGCAAGTCAACGCAGAAGATCATCAATGGCGCCATCAGTATATTGGCCAGATGCCGGATTTTCTGGCGAAACATTTTAGCCACCGCTATGCCGATATCTTTACGCAATCAGGTCGCAGAGATGCTAATGCTTACCTGAGAAAAACCGTCGGGCAGAACGTATTACCACGATTACAGTTAGTTAAGAGTCGGTATCAATTCAAACATTCTGTATCTGGCATTGCTCCTTTTCCATTTATTGAACAATTGAGCAATATTGCGACTTATGGACGTAAACCGCTTTTAAAGCTGTCTCATGAAATATCCGTGTTTATTACGGAGAATTATGAGCACTACTCTTCTATGTCTCCTATGAGCCACGCTGCTACGAACGGCGCTTCAACATACTTCTCTTCTGCCCGCGGATCTTCTAACCCTGTTGCTCAGCAGGAAGTACAACAAGTTCAGGTTGAACCAGCGATGGATGAATCAGCCCGTTTTTCTCATGTCACTGAGGTATATCAATTAATGGCAAGGCTGACTTTGCAATGTGGCATTCATCCCCCTTATTGGCAACAGTTCAATCATGGAAGAAAAACATTGTCTGTTGACCTGCTTTGCGCGGGTATGTTGCGCATGATGTCCACACGTTGGTGGTTTTTTCGCTTAAAACGCTTGCGAGATATCCAATCCGAGCATATGGCAATTGCAGTTGGACAGGTACAGAACGCGGCCTCGCCTTATGTTTCACTACTGGCTTTACGCGAATGGCTGGAACAAAAGCGACGCAATCGTGAGTTTTTCCAGCATTTTGATTTAGAAAATGAAGCAGGAGAGCGAATTTCATTAGCTGAGACTGTAGTTCACAGTAACGCTAATCCTGCTATTCGTCGTTGCGAGTTAATGGTCAGAATGCGCGGTTTCGAAGATATTGCGAATCAAATGGGATGTGTAGGCGAGTTCTATACCATCACTGCACCAGCAAAATACCATGCAGTCAGGCATAGAGGGGGATTTGTCCAAAAATGGGAAGGAGCAACCCCCCGCGATACTCAACGCTATTTATGCGGTATATGGGCAAAATCTCGCGCAGCTATTGCTCGTGCGGGTATTAGCCTGTTTGGTTTTCGGGTTGTTGAACCCCATCATGATGGGACACCACACTGGCATATTTTGCTGTTTATGTTGCCGGAACATGTGCCACAGGTCAGGAAGATCCTTGAGCACTACTCCTGTCAAGAAGAAGAGGAGGAGTTACTGGGTAATCATAATAAAAAATCTCGTTTTGATTACCGGGTGATAGATCCTAATCAAGGTAGTGCGACAGGTTATATCGCAAAGTACATTTCCAAAAATATTGATGGGTATGCGCTGGAAGATGAAATCGATCATGAAACGGGAGGATCACTGCGCGATATGGCTAAATCAGTAACAGCTTGGGCGAGTCGTTGGCGAATTCGACAATTTCAACAAATTGGCGGTGCTCCGGTTTCTGTTTGGCGAGAACTGCGTCGACTTAAAGAAGTTTGTTTGCCTGATAATAAAATGAATGACGTTTTACAGGCCGCAGATCAGGGAAACTGGGCGGCTTATACTCAGGCTCAGGGAGGGCCATGGGTTACCCGTCGTGATTTGGTTATCCGGCTCGCTTATAAGCATATCCCTTTTGGTAGTCCTTATGGTGAAGATATTCATTCCATTCAGGGAGTGACATCGTCGTTGCTCAGTCAGGAAAAATATATTTGTACACGAATCCATCAATGGACAGTTGTCCCGAAATCTGATGCGCCAGCCACATCAGAGCGGATTGTCTATAAACGACACAAAAAATGGCCCTCTTGGAGTTCTGTCAATAACTGTACGGATAGACAGGAAAGACGAGATTGTGATATAGATGTGAAATGGTTTTATTAAATGTTATGTTTTCGATAAAAGTTTCTACGAAAGAAATAAATAATAGTTATTAACTATCAATTTTTATCTTTAAGAAAGGAAAAAACTACTTTAAATTTTCACTAATTAGGTGTACTGTATATACATACAGTTATAGAGTGGAGGCGGACATATCAGTGGACTCTCTTATGGAATCATTGGTAGCACAACGTATTAATTTTATTGCCAGAATGGCAACAAGTTGTGAATGCAATCAGGCAGAAGACAAAGAACTGGCACTGGTCTGGATAGCAGAGTTATCTGCACCTTATGAAAAAAGTCTCAGTTGTTATAATAATTTGTTAAAAAACAATTCATTAGATAGTGAATGATTGGAAAATTTCAGGTTCGGTAAAAGAATAGGTTTTAGCGGGAGAAAATGATGCGAGTTGAAATACTTTTCGATAAGCGAGCTAATGTTTCTGAATCAGTCATGTCTGCACTTGAAAGCGAGTTAAAGAAGAAAATACTACCACAGTATCCTGATACTAATTTTAGAATTGCCCTCAGCAGCAACACGTCCGTAAAAGTAACAGGGAGTAAAAACAGTAGTGAACATGATCAAATCATGGAGCTGATCCAAAGTGTCTGGGAGGACGATAGTTGGTTATCGGATTAGGCCTGACGGGTTGAACTCTCCAATAAACGGATAATAAGCAATTTAAATAGTATAAGGGCAGGGATTATCCCCTGCCCTTATACTTTTCTGAACAGTAAAAATAAATCCCATCTGGCAAAATTGCCCTTCATTTGTACTATTTCCCCAACAATGCCGTTTCATTGAGGCATTTCGCTGATTATTCGATCATAACTCTCCGATTTACCGATTATTTTCTGCAAATAAAAGGAGAGTATATGCAAATTATTGCACAACAAAACGAAACGGTAGACGCTTTGTGCTGGCGTCATTATGGCCGGACTTTAGGTATGACTGAGCGTGTATTGCAGGCAAATCCTGGGCTGGCTGATTTTGGCGCGACATTGCCTCATGGAACAAAAGTTGAAATGCCGGATTTTGTGCCCGTTGCCAGTAAGCCTATGATTCAGCTTTGGGATTGAGGGGCATGAATGGATAAGTATAGCCATGCCACTTATGCCTGTGCCAGCACAACTGCCATTTTTTCCGGTCTTTCTTTATATGAGCTGAGTTTCTTGTTGGGGGTATTAGCCAGCATTTCTCTCGGTATTCTGACTTATCGTCTTAATCGACGTGAGCAGATGAAACGCACTTTGATCTTAAAAGATATTCTGGAAAATCTGGAGGTAGAGCCTGCATCTAAATCAGCCAGAATTGTCAGCGAGCTGATACATAACGCACCAAAAGAGTTGTGATATGCAGGATCTCAAAACCAAACTCAGCCGGTTGCTCATTGGCCTGATTATCGGTGGCGCCAGTTCTTCGGTCATTCTTTCCCAGTTTCTTGATGAGAAAGAGGGCAATCGGCTTGTCGCTTATCAGGATGCTGGTGGTATCTGGACGATATGCCGGGGTGTGACGCGTATTAATGGAAAGGCGGTATATAAAGGAATGCAGCTGACTTTTGAGCAGTGTGAAACGCTGAACCGGGTTGAAGCCGACAAAGCGATTGATTGGGTGAAAAAGAACGTTCATGTTCCGCTGACCGAGCCACAGATTGCAGGAATTGCCAGTTTTTGCCCGTATAACATCGGTCCTTCAAAATGTTTCTCCTCAACATTTTATCGCAAACTCAATGCCGGAGATAAAAAAGGCGCTTGTCAGGAGATTAAACGCTGGATTTACGATGGTGGGCGTGATTGCCGGGCAACCAAAGGGCAGCCGAATGGCTGTTATGGACAGGTCTTACGACGTGAACAAGAATCCGAGTTGGTTTGTTGGGGATTGGAGGAATGAAGAAAATATCGTTAATTGCCATTTTTGTCATTGGAGGATGCACAGGCTGGTGGGGGCATCGTTCACTGTTCCTTGGTGAGGTTGCGAACCTTAAACAACAGCATAGTGCTCAGGTTGTTGCCATTCATCAGAAAGCGAATCAGGAAACATTGTCAGCTATTCAAAAGATGAAAGATGCTCAGAGTAAAGCCGCCCAATTAGATGAATACTACTCCGGAAAACTAGCCCATGTTACTGAAGAAAACACCGCTTTGCGTGCTGATATTGCCGCTGGTCATCGCCGGGTGCAAATCGCCGCCGCCAACCTTGCTACCTGTCAGCTCACCCAAAAGCGAGATACCGGCCCCCGCAGCATGGGCGATGGAACCCAAATCGAACTCACTGCAAAAGCTGGACGCGATATTTACGATATCCGAGCAGGGATCATCAGTGACCAGTCCAAATTAGATTACCTACAACAATATGTCCGTGAAGTTGTCAGGCAATGTAAATCGTAGCCACTTTGAACAACCGAGCATGAGTTCTCACAGAACCTATAAAAGCCTTTTTATCTCAGGATTAAAAGGCTTTTATTGTATTGATTTGATTGAATTTTATCTGCCGTTTTGTATGTCTGTTCCTACAAGCCTGGTTTAATGTTCCCTCTGCTTTTTCATGGCATTCTTACTCCATGAACACACAACTCACTGAACTGATGCGCTTATTGCGCAACCTGATCCGAACAGGCGTGATTACCCAAGTGGATACCACAAAAGGTATGTGCCGGGTCGCGACAGGCAATCTCGAAACCGACTGGCTGCACTGGTTGACATCCAGAGCGGGAAATTCCCGCACATGGTGGGCGCCCAGTGTCGGTGAGCAGGTTTTATTACTGTCCATAGGCGGTGAACTGACCACCGCCTTTGTATTGCCAGCAATTTTTTCAGATGAGTTTCCGGCACCATCAACGTCCCCTGAAGCAACACATGTTCAGTTTCCGGATGGTGCAGTGATGGAGTATGAGCCGCAATCAGGTGCATTAACTGTGACTGGCATCAAAACCGCGACAGTGACTGCATCGGATTCCGTCCATATTACTGCACCGGAAATCACCTGTGTTGCCAGCACCCGGATTACGCTGGATACACCGGAAGTCATCTGTACGCAGCTGATGAGCACAGGAAATCTGATTGTGCGCAACGGCGGCAAAATGACGGGCAATATTGAACACACCGGCGGCACATTTAGTTCCAATGGCGTGATCGTGGATTCCCATAAACACATCGGCATCCAGTCAGGCCGTGACACATCAGGAGGCCCCGTATGATGTATCTGGGGATGAACCGGCAGACAGGCCGAGCGCTGAGCGATTTAGACCATGTCAGGCAATCCGTCAGCGATATTTTACTGACCCCGGTAGGCAGTCGGATTGCGCGTCGTACTTACGGGTCGTTACTGCCTGAACTGATTGACTGGCCGCAGAACCCGGCGATCAAACTTCAGGTTATGGCGGCCAGCTATACCGCAATCAGCCGTTGGGAGCCACGTGTGACGCTGACGTCAATCACGATGGAAACCCTACAGGACGGCAGAATGGTGGTGGATATTACCGGTACTTATCACCAGTCCGCCAAAGAATTTTCACTCTCAATTCCGGTGAGGTAAGCAATGCCAACAATCGATTTAAGCCAGTTACCACCACCGGATGTGGTTGAGCCACTGGATTACGAACAACTGTTAGAAGAGCGTAAAAGAGGCCTGATCTCGCTTTACCCTGAAGAGCAGCAGGATGCTATTGCACGAACACTGCAACTTGAATCCGAGCCTTTGGTGAAATTGCTGGAAGAGAATGTATATCGCGAACTACTTCTGCGCCAGCGCGTTAATGAAGCTGCCCGTGCGGTGATGGTGGCCTATTCAACCGGTAGCGATCTGGATCAGCTGGGAGCAAATAACAACGTATCGCGCATGGTTCTGCGTGCTGCGGATAACTCAACGGTTCCACCAACTCCGGCTGTGATGGAATCTGACAATGATTATCGTGTCCGTATTCCACAGGCTTTTGAAGGCCTGAGTGTTGCAGGCCCGGTGGGTGCTTATGAATTTCATGCCCGCAGTGCGGATGGCCGTGTTGCAGATGCTTCGGCAATCAGCCCGTCACCGGCTAACGTCACAGTCACGATTATGTCCCGTCAAGACAAAGGCGTTGCATCCAAAGAGCTGCTGGAAATTGTCGAAAAAGCCCTGAACGACGAAAACGTGCGTCCTGTGGCTGATCGTCTGAAAGTTCAGTCAGCCAAAATTGTGGAATACGAAATTGACGCAGTGCTGTACATCTTTCCGACACCAGAATCAGAACCTATCCGCAAAGCCGCGGAGCAGAAGTTGAAACATTATGTTGAGGCACAACATCGTCTGGGGCGTGACATTCGTTTATCCGCGATTTATGCCGCCTTACATGTGGAAGGTGTTCAACGCGTAGAACTGAAAGCGCCATTGAAAGACGTCGTGCTGGATAAAACACAAGCTTCTTACTGCACTAAAACCACGCTGACAATGGGAGGCTCTGATGAATGATCGCCTTCTGCCGATGGGGTCAACGCAGTTAGAACTGGCTGCGGCGAAAGCCTGTGCCGAGTTGCAGAAGATCAAAATTCCATTGCGTGAGCTGTGGAACCCGGACACATGTCCGGCATCATTGCTGCCTTATCTGGCATGGGCGTGGTCTGTGGATCGCTGGGACGAAAACTGGCCTGAGAACATCAAAAGAGAAGTGATCAAAGGTTCACTGTTCCTGCATAAACACAAAGGAACAATTGGGGCAATCCGAAGAGTGATTGAACCGTTGGGTTATCTCATCCGGGTTAAAGAGTGGTGGCAGACCAACGATGAACCGGGCACCTTCCGGCTGGATATTGGTGTTCTGGATAGCGGTATCACCCATGAAATGTTCGAAGAGCTGGAAAACCTGATTTTTGACGCTAAGCCAGTGAGCCGACATTTAATTGGGCTGGATATCAACCTTGATACCCGTGGTGGATATCACTACTCGGCAGCGACTTACAGCGGTGACGAACTAACCGTTTACCCCTATTTCCCGAAAGAAGTGACCGTATCCGGCTCAGAAATTGTGGGCGCGGGGGTACATATTATTGATGATGAGTTAATTGTTTATCCCTATTTCCTAGAAGAAGTAACTATAACTCGCTCAGGTTTTATGGGCACTGGTATACATATTATTGATGACATGAGGATTACACAATGAGTACCAAATATTTTGCGCTGCTGACACAATTAGGCGCAGATAAATTGGCAAATGCAGCGGCATTGGGCACAAAAATCGAAATTACCCACATGGCTGTTGGTGATGGCGGTGGTAGCCTACCGGTACCGGATACCAAACAAACTAAATTGATTAATGAACAGCGCCGTGCCGCGATTAATACGCTGAGTATCGATCCGAAAAATACTAACCAAATTATTGCGGAACAGGTTATTCCTGAAGCCGAGGGTGGCTGGTGGATCCGTGAAATCGGCCTGTATGACAAAGATGGTGTTTTGATTGCAGTAGGTAACTGCGCAGAAACCTACAAACCGCAATTGCAGGAAGGTTCCGGTCGTACTCAGACGATCCGTATGATTCTGATTGTTAGCAGTGCTAATGCCGTGACTTTGAAGGTTGACCCATCAGTGGTTTTGGCAACGCGTGAGTATGTTGATGATTTGGCTAATGCAGCGAATAATAATGCTAATACTCGTCTGGAGAAAAACAAAAATGGTGCGGATATTCCTGACAAAAAGGCATTTGTGGAAAACCTCGGTTTAGCGGAAGCCAAAACTAAAGCGGACAACGCATTGCCACGCAGTGGGGGCGAAGTTACTGGTGACATCACGATTTCTACTGACAGTGAGATAGCTTGGC
>NZ_JBBMXG010000027.1:0-41425 GCF_037996705.1 Xenorhabdus bharatensis
TCACTCACCCAGATGGGAGAAAAATTCATCCGGACGATAGGTCAACTGCGGGCTAATTTCACGATGATGTTAATGGTGACCTGCTATGATTTACAACGTTTGGTTTATTTTAGAAAATCGGGTATTCATGTCTTTTAATCCTTGAAAAAGTCAGAAAGCGTCACACTCAATAGGGTCAATTTTATTACGGATAGGTACAAGATTGATCTTATTTTTCATGGGATAGTTTTTAGAGGTTCCCACCTGTTTGTGGAAGACGGCGCGGTGCTGGCCACCTTAGCGCCGTCGTTGTCGTATGAATACGAATATACCCTGAACCTGATTATTGAAGCCTATCCGGGCGACCAGAATATTTTAATGGCGGTGGTTAGCCACTGGCTGCGCGAACACCAGCCGGATATCTTTGCCAGCCCCGATAACCGCCGCAGCGGCTTTACTTTTGATGTCAATATCCTCAATGACCAGACCGCCGATATCAGTCTTGATCTGAAACTCACTGAGCGGGTACTGGTCAGCACCGAGGGTGGCACCAGCACCGTGACCGCTATCCCGGAGCCGGCCAATCCCTTTGAACAATGGTGAGATGATGGATGACGACTTACAACCACTGGACAGTGCCCTGACCGCCTTACTGACTAAGCTTTCCCCGGCTAGCCGAAAACAACTGGCCCGCGATATTTCCCGCGACCTGCGCAAGAGCCAGATGCAGCGTATCCGCGCCCAGCGTAACCCCGATGGCAGTCGCTATATATCTAAATCAGAATAACTAGACACATTTCACGCGTTCCATAAACAGCTCGTCAATTGAACACCTCTCTCGCCGTCTTATCGCTTTGACTTCAGCCCATTTCGGTTCGATAGGATTCAAATCCGGGCTGTAAGGAGGTAACCATTCCAACAGGCAACCGTGGTCTGCTACCGCTTTTATCGTGTCATGCCGTTTATGGAAGGAGGCATTGTCCATGACAATCACGGCGCCGCTGGGGAGCTTAGGCAGTCATCCAGGCGTGAAAGACATCTGCATTAATGCTTCCCGAAAATAAGCTTAAGGTCACGAAGGTCTTTTTGAGGATCGCACCAATGACATTGATGCGGCCTTTGGCCTGCCAATCGTGTGTCCCAAAGCAGCACCGCCCTTTCGCCGAATAGCCGTGTGTGCGAGGCATAGACTGGGCAAAACCGCTTTCATCGAGATAAACAATCGGTTTCCCCGCTTGCTTATAGTGGTCGATACGTTCGATAAAAGCCTGACGAGCCTGAGCGTCAGCGTTGGGGTGCCTTAGCGTTTTTTTTGACCGTTATTTTCAGCCGTTTCAAGGCGTAGTGGATAGCAGACTGCGCAACACCCAGGCGTTTTGCTCTTTCCCATTGATAATCATCGGGATAATTTTGGACATCGGTGAGAAGCGCTTCATCACTGATTTTCGTGGGCGGCTTATTCCGTGTCACACAGGGTTCTATTTTGTGATGCCACCGAAATAAAGTTCGCATAGAAATATCAAAATGGTGACTCGTTTGTTCGAATGTCAACGAATGTTTGTCTTTGTATGCCAATACTCGCTTTCGAAAGTCCAGGCTGTAGCCCATCGCACTTTATCCTTTGTTATGTGAATCCAGATATTATGTCATATTAATATGATTCTGCTATAGCTTGGGTAATCACAACACAGCGCACGATATTTATCGTTTGATTCTGCGTCATTATTAATAAATTTAAACGTTACCCCACTGGTTTTGCGAAGACTAATTATTGATGACATAAACGGCCTATCGGCCTGATGAAAAACCTAAAGGTTAAGATGGCTTATTAAAGCCGAGTGGTTTTTTAGGCACATCAGGCGCGGAACTCATCGAGGCGCAGGCATCCTTGCCTATAGTGACGCCGGATAGATTTAAGCAAGCCCAACATTCATCAAAATTTGCGTTGCAAAAACGAGGGTGACCATAGATTTAACCTTGGATTAAAACCAGTCAATTCAGATAAGTCACTTAATGCGGTTTTTTTTAACTGTTGCGTCGATAGCTGAAATCAAGCTGGAAACCACAGGCTTTTGCATAATTTACCAGTGTGCTTAAAGCTGGGTTGCTTTTTCCTTTTTCCAACCGGGAAATGTTGCTTTCTTTGGTTCCCATTCGATCCGCTACTTGTTGTTGGGTTAACTTCGCCTCAATACGCATACTTAGCAATGTGTTGATGAGTTCAAACTCATCATTTAACTCATCATAAGCCTGTTTCACTTCTGGATTTTGTAATGCTTTAGCTTTAAGGGCTTGTAGTTGACTCATTTTTTCACCTCTTTCATACGGCTTTTGGCTAAGTCTAAATCTTTCTTAGGTGTTTTTTGGCTCTTTTTAACAAAAGCATGGAGAATGTAGATATGCGAGCCATCAAGGTAACAGAATAATCCCCGACCAATTCCTTCCTGCGCTTTTGCTCGTACCTCAAACAAGCTGGCACGGATCGCGTGGGCCAACACCACTCAGCAAAATGGATATCAGATCTGATAGATGTCAATCTGATTCAATGGAGTGATTATAAAGCAGTTAAAGAAAAATGACTCATCTGGTTTTGTGAAGATTGGTTATTGATGACATGAACGGCCTATCGGCCTGATGAAGAATCTGTGGATAAAAATGGCTCATTGAAGCCGAACAATTTTTCAGGTTCATCAGGCGCGGGTATTCTTGCCCAAAATGATGCCGGATAGATTTAAGCAAGCCAACCCGACATCAAAATCAGTGTTGCAAAAACGGGGGGGACCATAGATTATCCTGTGTTTTTTTGCGCCATTTTTCTCATCAGACGGCGTTCGTGGCGGGGGATCGGTGATATGATGATACGTATAACTCAGTTCTTCCTTTTGCTTTTTTTATTGACAATTAAAAAATTCGCAAAAAAAGGATTGAGTTCTTTGACTTGTCTATCATTTTGAAAAGGCATTTAGCCTATGGCATTATTCAGTTTTATCTTCCATAGCTTGTACGCTTCTACGTTAAAATGAATACCATCATCCAACGAAAACTCAGGTTTTAGTCCCTGCTCCCCTATCATACCTTCGGGTAAGGGAGAAATTTCACAGTTGCTATGTTTACTGCAAGCGTTTTTTACCTTGATATCAGCAAGCTCAGCATCTTTTGCTATTTGTTTGATTTTATCTCTATTCGGAATAATTATCTGTGATATATATATTTTTTTTGTTTTTGAAGCAGTGTAATTAATTAGCTCTGCAATATCACCCCCTAACTTAGATCCTGTCTCACCTGCTAAGAGGTTATTTGTTCCTATTTCAATAAATACAGCTTTGTATTTCGAGATGTTAACTTCCTTTATGCGTTTGCTAATGCCATTTACGGTATCACCACCAATGCCTAAGTTAACATATTCGAAATGCAGCCCATTATGGTTCAATCCTTGAGTTATCGAATCGCCGAACATAAGTATTGCACTGGTACTAACCTGAGATAGCTTAATGTTATTAATTGTATTCGTTATACTATAAAAATCATCTTTTGGTTTATCTTCATGTTCATTACATGCAGAAACAAATAAAATAAATAAAATAAATAAAATAAATAAAATAAATAAAATAAATAAAATAAATAAAATAAATAAAATAACAATTATTATCTTCAATTTAATTCCTTCCTATGAATACTGATGCATTCAAAAGACTAAAATTAAAGCTTTGGTTTTATAATCAGAATACTCTTGGTTTTTTATTTATTCCCATTTTTTGTAATTGTTTTTATTTCTGCTTGTTATTATTACGTGTACAGAAGCTTTTTTTTAGGTTGTATAATTGATATATGAATCTCAGTGAAAGTCATAGAAATAAATCCATATTTGCCCAGTTTTTAGTGTATTGACTGAGCATTTAGTTAGTACGATTACTTTTCTACTCCACTCTATACCATCCCATTAACATAATGTATCTATTGGTAATGTTTAGCGCTTCTCCATTGCCAATGCTAGATGTCGCTCCTGAGACGGTATGGCTATGCGAGCCAATATTTACGGTGTGAGAGTGGTCACCCTGCGTGTCCGTAAATGCAACTTTATAATCATAATCATAGAAATATCCCCCAATAGATACCGCGTCTAGTGTTCGACCTCCCCACTTTGGTTCGTTTGTTTGATCATAAGCCAAAGGTGTAGTATGTTGATGGCTACCTGCAGTACTAGTTGTTTTTATACCATAATCAAATGAGTCAGTTGTGGTTGAAAATGAGTGATTATGTGGAGGAATATTTTTTATCTCTAAGTGCCTATTCAATATTTTTTCTGCGCAACAGTAAGACAAGGAATGCCAGATTGACGAACTGAAGGCTGGTATTCAAATCCCCCTCGCAGTTCTTCCACAGTCGTCGACATTTTTCCAACCAACCCAATGAACGTTCGACGACCCATCGCTTTGGTATTACCTTGAAAGTATGGAGTTCATTGCGTTTGGCTATCTCGACGGTTGCGCCCAAGATATGATGCACACCGTCCGCGAAGGCTTCCCCCGTATAACCACCATCGGCTAAGACATTCTTCACGCCAGCAAGTGAGTTTTTGTGCCGGGTAAATGTCATCAAAGCACCTTTTCGGTCCGTCACATTGGCCGTTGTAACGGTTATTGCATGGGGTAGCCCCTGGGTATCTACCGCAATATGTCGTTTGATACCGGAAACCTTTTTACCGGCATCATAACCTTTTTCGCGTGCCGTATCCGTATTCTTAACGCTTTGCGCATCAATGATCACGAAAGTTGTGCTGGCGTTCCGACCATGGTTGATACGGACCTCGCCAACCACATTTTTTTAAAGCTTGCTCGAGCAGGCTAGGAGCGGTATCTGAGGGCTTCTCTTTCCAGAGTTTGAAGTAATAGTAAACCGTGCTTTTTGAGGGGAAATCACTGGGTAGCATATCCCACTGACAGCCACTTTTGAGCAGATATAACAAGGCACAAAATATCTCGTAAACATCTACTTTTCTGGGACGTGTGCGTTTCCGGTTGCTAAGCAATAGGGGTTCAATTTCCATGAACACTTCTCGACTAATGTCGCTGGCATAGACTTTTCTCATGCCCACAGTTTACATGAAAAACTATTCTGGTTTAAAAATATTCTGAATAGCTTCTAAGTTCCATTATGTTAAATAGGCCCCTTTTTTAATAAATTATCTATGCCATTGGCTGACCGTCCATAAACGTTAAAATCTCGCTACACGGGGGTGTAATAAGACTCTAACCAGGATGGGCGGTCAGCCAATGGTGTAATACTGGTCGCCAACTACCGAGAAAGTGTTGGGTGCGTTGCGGATTTACATGTTCCAGCCGACCGCAAACGCTCATATTGGCAGGACCACAATCTAATATTTGAAAACAGGCAGGCTAGACCTGCTACAAACTGCGCACAGCGCATCTACAGCCCTCAACTTTGAGGGCTTTTTCATATCAACACTTCTAATGGTCACTCCGTCAGTGGGGTGGAAATATGCGTATGGATAAATACTCAAGCCCCACTGCCTATGGATGGGGCGCACTTACTGCCATGCTCGGTGCGTTATCCCTGAACGACTGGGCAATCATCATCGGCATCATCTGCACAGTCGGCACCTTTGCCTTGAACTGGTACTACAAGCACAAGGAACACACCCGAAATGGCAAAGACGAAGACTAAACTCACGGCGGCGGTCATTGGTCTGGTGCTAACCGGTGCAGGTGCGACAGCAATTCTCTCTCAGTTTCTGGACGAGAAAGAAGGTAATCGATTATCGGCGTATCGGGATGCAGGCGGCATCTGGACTATTTGCCGAGGTGTTACCCGAATTGAGGGGGCTCCCGTTCGGCAGGGCATGCGACTGTCTGAGAGCCAATGCCGTGACCTCAACGCCAAAGAAGCAGAACAGGCCATCGCTTGGGTCAGAAGCAACATCAAAGTGCCGTTGACTGAACCCCAGATAGCCGGTATTGCCAGCTTCTGCCCATACAACATCGGCCCCGGTAAATGCTTCTCGTCCACGTTCTACCGGAAATTAAACGCGGGGGACAGGCAAGGGGCGTGTGCTGAGATTAAGCGCTGGATATTTGACGGTGGTAGGGATTGCAGGCAGACCAAAGGTCAAGCCAAGGGCTGTTATGGTCAGGTAGAGCGGCGTGCTCAGGAATCAGAACTAACGTGCTGGGGGCTGGATGAATGAAGCTCAATTTTACCTACGGCGTGGTTATTGCGCTGATTATTGCTTCCGGTGCGGCTTACCTTTATCGCTCTGGCTACAAGAAACAGCTCAGTATCAATAACGACCAGCTAACCGAAATCCAGCAACTGACCGACCGAATCAACTATCAGAACACGCACATTGACATGCTGCATGAACTAGACACCAAACACACTCAGGAACTCGCCAATGCCAAGACTGAAATTGACCGGCTGCACACTGCTTCTCTTGCTCATCCTGAGCGGGTGTACATCAAAGCTAAGTGCCCCGTGCCTGAAACCGCTACCACCTCCGGCATGGATGATGCAACCACCGCCCGACCTACAGACTCCGCTGTCCGAAATTATTGGTTACTCAGAGAACGCATTGCCGAATCAGAGCAAATGATCCGAGGCTTGCAGGATTACATCAAAACGGAGTGTTTACGCTAATGTCTATCCCCCCATATCACAATGTAGAGATTGGATTAACAGGGTGTTTCCGATTTCGACCAAGCAAATTAATGGGTACTCCGATTGTTCAGGTTGAAGTCAAAACACGTCGGTATCAGATACGGTTCAGTGACGAAGACACCATATCTATCAAATGGCGTGACGCTACTTTCCAAGAAGCGATAGAAATTCAAATGAAGTATCGGTGTGATCAACCAACTACATTCTGAATAACTACCCCAGAACAAATAATTCTGGGTGGCAGGAGTATGTTAGGACACAGTGTAGGTGAGAGGACGGCGGGAGTACCGTCCTTGATTTTATTATAAACAAGCAAGGTAATCATTAGGGTGACCGAAACTATTTAACATGCACCACCCCATACATGCTGTCCAGTTTTGACCAGTCTCATGTGAACAAATCGCAGCATAAGTTCCCATTGAAGCGAAAAGCGTCGTACCAGCTACTAGGCAAAGAAGAAGATACTTTTTCACAGTTATTCTCCGCATCGTTACTATCACAAAAACTGGGAAATGTAATAAATCCACGACACCGTAACTACAAGCGAATAATACTTAACAATTGATTAATACTTGAAACTAAACCCAATATTTCTTTCCCCATTCCCTGAGTGGTTAAAGGAATACCCCAAGCCATCACATCCGTGGTGGCTTTTTCTTTTTAAGGAATCAAGAAAATGGCCAGAAAAATGACGGAAAAACAAAAGCTTTTTTGCCAAGAATATCTGGTCGATTTAAACGTTACGCAGGCCGCCATCAGAGCCGGATACAGTAAAAATCGCGCCAGTGAGATTGGCTATCAGCAGATGCAGAAGCCCTACATCATTGAGCGCATTGATGCGCTGAAAGAAGCGCGCAACCGGCAACTGAGCATCGATGCCAACTACGTATTGATGCGCCTCGTTGAAATCGACCAGATGGATGTAGCTGACATTTTGGAAGAAGACCTGAGCATCAAGCCAATAAGCCAATGGCCGGAATCATGGCGCCGGTATTTAAGCGGGTTCAATCTGGCAGAGATGTTTGAAGGCCGGGGTGATGAGCGCGATATCGTTGGCATTCTCAAAAAAATCAAATGGCCGGATAAGGTCAAGAACCTCGAACTACTGGGCAAACACGTCTCCGTACAGGCATTCCGCGAAAACGTGAAGAACGAACTCACGGGAACGAATGACGGGCCAATTGAAGTGGCTAATCTGACTCCTGAACAGGCAGAGGCTGCCTATAAGAAAATGATGAGGTGATGATGCCGGTTCCGTTTCCGTTTGATTTTCGCAAGCCCGATTACAACGTGGTGTTCGAATGGCGAATGGAGCGGCTACAGCGCATTCGCCAGACGCCCACCCTGTTACCGGCGATGCGGTCGTTTTACCGCGATAACCCGGGGCAATTTATTATTGATTGGGGCATGACCGTAGACCCGCGTAACGTGGAGCGCGGTTTGCCTGCCCGTATCCCGTTTATCCTGTTTCCCCGTCAGGAAGAGTGGATTGAATGGTTTATGGAATGCTGGCGTACCCAAGAGCCAGGCATTACGGAGAAAACCCGTGATATGGGCATCAGCTGGCTGACCGTGGCGACGGCCTGTTCAATTTGTCTCTTCAATCGGGGCGTAGCGGCGGGATTTGGCTCACGCAAAGAAGAGTACGTGGACAAACTCGGCTCGCCTAAATCATTGTTTGATAAAGCACGGAACTTTATCAATCTGTTACCGGCTGAATTCCGCGGGACGTGGGACATACGCAAGCATGCTCCTCACATGCGTATTCTTTTCCCGGATACTGATTCGGTGATGACGGGTGAAGCAGGCGACGGTATCGGGCGCGGCGACCGTGCGTCTTTCTACTTTGTGGACGAAGCTGCTTTCCTTGAGCGCCCGGAGCTGGTCGATGCGTCATTGTCCGCCACCACCAACTGTCGGCAGGATGTGCCGACACCGAACGGCATGGCAAACTCATTCGCCCAGCGTCGGCACAGTGGCAACATTGAGGTCTTTACTTTCCACTGGCGCGATGACCCGCGCAAAGATGATGAATGGTACGCCAAGCAGAAAGAGAAACTGGATCCGGTCACCCTGGCACAGGAAGTCGATATCAACTATCAGGCTTCCGTGGAAGGCATTCTTATTCCGTCTGAATGGGTACAGTCTGCGATAGATGCGCATATCAAGCTGGGAATTAATCCCACCGGTATTCGCATGGGTGCGATGGACGTTGCCGATGAAGGCAAGGATAAAAACGCCTTTGCCTGGCGGCATGGCTTCCTGATGCAGGGCATCAAAGAATGGTCAGGCAAGGGCAGTGATATTTTCGGTTCGGTTGAAAAAGTTTTCGGCTGGTGCGGCCAGCTTAATTTGGACTCTTTCCGGTTCGACAGTGATGGACTGGGAGCGGGTGTGCGGGGTGATACCCGTATTATCAACGAGCAACGTAAGTTACTCCGGTTAAATACCCTTACCGCTACGCCTTTCCGTGGCAGTGGTGCGGTATTCGACCCAGAAGGCGAAGCGGTGCCGGGTGATGCCTTCAGTGTGGCGCGGTTGAATAAGGATTTTTTCGCCAATGCCAAAGCGCAGGGCTGGTGGGCATTGCGTACCCGATTCCAGAAAACTCACCGGGCAGTGTCTGAGGGCCATTTCTATGATCCTGATGAACTGATATCACTTTCGGGCGATATGCCACTGAAAGACAAAATCATCATGGAACTGTCACAGCCGACCTATTCCGTGAATGGAGTGGGAAAAATCGTGGTGGACAAAAAACCTGACGGCACGAAGTCCCCCAATCTGGCTGATGCCACCATGATCCTTTACGCCCCGATGGATATCTCAATGGAAATCTGGAAAATGCTAGGACGAGGTTACTAATGGCGAAAAAAATACACCCTACCGCCGACAGTTACGAGAACATGATGGCCCGTGTCGGGATGCACACACCGAACCTTCATGCCGCCTCAACATACCGCCCGAACTGGACAAGCCGCAACCAGACGCTGATAGAGAATGCGTATCGTTCGTCATGGATTATCGGAGCAGCGGTGGATTCTGTCGCGGATGATATGACCCGCAAGGGCTTTCGTATTACATCGGAAATAGACCCGAAAGCCCGTGGCGTGCTGGAGTCATTGTTTGATGAGCTGGAATTGTGGGAAAACCTGAACAATATCATCAAATGGTCACGGCTTTACGGTGGGGCGCTGGGCCTGATCCTGATTGAAGGCCAAGCGCCTTTTACTCCACTACGACCTGAAACCATTGGCAACGGTAAATTCAAAGGAATATTACCGCTTGACCGCTGGCAGGTAGACCCCGATTTAAACCGCCGGATTAAGGAAATTGGTAAGGATTTAGGTAAGCCCGAATTCTATCAGGTGACTAATACCGGTCGGGGCATTCCTGAGTGGCGAATTCACCACAGCCGCCTGATCCGGTTTGATGGTGTGACCCTGCCATACCAGCAGGCACAGACTGAAAACGAGTGGGGCATGTCGATTGTTGAACGCATTTTCGACCGGCTCACCGCCTTTGACAGTGCTACTACAGGCGCAGCGCAGTTGGTCTATAAGGCGCATCTGCGTACTTACAGTATCGACAAATTGCGTGAAATCATTGCAATGGGGGGGGAGCGGCTGGATGGGTTACTGAAACATGTCGATATGATCCGCCAGTTTCAGAGCAATGAAGGTATGACGCTGATGGATAAAAACGACGTGTTTGAAACCCATCAGTATTCGTTCAGCGGGCTGGATAACGTACTAGCCCAGTTTGCCGAGCAGATATCAGGGGCGGTGGGTATTCCGTTGGTACGGTTGTTTGGTCAGTCGCCACAGGGTTTTTCTACCGGAGATGCTGACCTTGCCAACTATTACGACAATATTGGCACCCAGCAAGAGCGCCGGTTACGCCAACCTATCCGACGTTTACTGGATATTATGCACCGTTCTGAGTTCGGGCAGCCCTTGCCGGATGATTTTACTTTCGAGTTCAACCCACTGTGGCAGATGTCCGACCTTGACCGCTCCACGATTGCCGTGAATACCGTCAATGCCCTGAATGGAGCGCTGGATGGCGGCATGATGAACCTGAAAGCAGCCATGAATGATCTGCGTGAAATGGCTGACGTAACGGGCATTGGCGGCTCAATAGCCGATGAGGATATCAACAATGCCGATGATGGCGCACCACCGCTTTCGGGTGAGTGGGATAATCCGCGTCTACAGTCTGCAAATGCAGAGGGTACCGGTAATACCGACCTGAATGGTGCGCAGATATCAAGCATGGTTGAAATTGTCAGCTCCGTCGCTGCGGGTACCTTACCCCGCGATACCGGTATACAGATGTTGATGTCATCCTACCGGATGGCGCAATCAGAGGCTGAACGCATCATGGGGAGTGTAGGAAATGGCTTTGTCGCACAGACGGAAGAAAACACGTCCGAAAAACTCCCGTCAGGCAGAAACGCAGTATCGAACCAGTCTACAAAAGATAGCGCAAGCCGTCGGGGAAATAGTAAGAAATTCCTACGATGGTTCCAACGATTCGGTGACTGAAATCATGGCGGCACTGGACAGCTACAGCGAGATAATCACGCCGTGGGCGCAACGGGTGGCTCAGCGTTTCGCATTGGATATCAACCGCCACAATGAGAAAGAGTGGCGGCAACGCAGCCAGCTTATCAGTCAGGAACTGCGATATCTGGTGGACAATGCCCCCGTCGGGCAGGTGATGCGCTCAATTGTGGAGGAGCAAATCAAGTACATCAAATCGCTACCTATCGAGGCGGCGGATAGGGTGTACGACATCCACAACAAAGCCATTGAAGCCGTGGTGACGGGCGGTCGGCATGAACCCTTTGCACAGGAGATAACCAATACAGGCGAAGTGGCATTGTCACGGGCGAAACTGATTGCGCGTACTGAACTGGGCAGGGCACAGACTGCATTGACGCAGGCGCGGGCACTGTCTGTCGGCTCGACGGGCTATATCTGGCGCACCGCGGAGGATGGTGATGTTCGCCATTCTCATCAAAAAATGGAAGGGAAGTTTATTGATTGGGCCAGACCGCCCACCTTAGACGGGCTGACAGGGCATGCAGGTACTATTCCTAATTGCCGTTGTTACTGTGAGGTCGTTATTCCGGAAGATTAAACATGAAATATTTCTTTACGACTCGTATTGGTAACACCCGTTACCAACTGTCGGATGGTTCTCTGTTGTGTAAAGACGTGCCGATTGCCCGGACAGGTACACAGCTTTATGCCGATTTTGAGCTGACCAATCTTGAGCCGGATGATGACGGCGAGATTGTGGTTGAACGTTCTCCTGAAGAAGTATTCAGCGAGGCCACAATTGCTTCTTTCGAAGGAATGACCGTCACGATAAAACATCCCGAAGATACCGACGGCAACATTATCTTTGTTGATCCCGATAATTGGCGGGATTTGGCGCACGGGCATGTTCAGAACGTCAGACGGGGTGAAGGGGAACAATCCGATCTGATGCTGGCTGATCTCATTGTCAAAGATACCGATGCCATAGCGGCTATTGATGCCGGTTTTGATGAAGTGTCATGTGGCTATGATGCGGAATACCGGCAGACAGCAGCAGGCAAAGCCGAGCAATATCAAATTACAGGTAATCATGTGGCGCTGGTTCAAGATGCCCGCGCCGGTCCACGTTGTTCAATTGGAGATAGTATGTCTACAAATATACAGAAATGGTATCAGCGCCTGAGACGGGCGCATAAAACCAAAGATTCAGCGGCGATGGAAGAGGCGTTAAACAGTGCGCCTGAGTCTGTCACCGGCGATGAAGGAACGGGTGAAATACCCAAAGCGATTAACATCAATATCAGCCCACAACACCCAATCCCTCAAAAAGACCCCGAAATGCCAACGGGCGATGAAGATGTTCCGGCATGGGCACAGGCAATTTTGTCCCGACTGGATGCGCTGGAAGGTAAAACAGGCGATAACAATACGGATCCTGAGAAAAAGGAACCAACCGGGGATGATGACGAAAAAGAGGAGAAGGAAGAAAACATTACGGGCGATTCGGCCTATAAAGCGGAACTGATTGTACCGGGTGTGGATTTGTCGAAACCATCTAAACTGACTGCCTTTAAACGTCGGGTACTGGTAAGTGCAGATCAGGCGATGGTACGGACTATTGTCGGTGACGCGGAAATTAAAAAGCTGCCCAAACATATCGTTGATATGGCCTTTAATGCCGTCGCTGAACTGGCAAAAACACGCAATACCAAAGCGACGGGCGATTCATCCCATAAGAAATCTTCGGGCAATACCATTGCCGACCTGAACAAAGCCAACGCCGAATTCTGGGCAAACAGGAGTAAATAACACTATGACAGCATATTTAAAGCGGATGCCGATGGGCATTGCCGGGGCAATCTCACGTCTACAGGATATGACCGTTGAACCGGTGCTACTGAAAGCAACGGATTTGTTTCCGGCGTATGGTCTGGTAGGAAAATACGACGGTGATTACTTCGTCCCACTGAGTGAAGGCGATGCGGTTGACAAAATTCAGGGTATTTATGTGCGTCCTTATCCGACTACCAGTATGCCGGACAGGGCACATATTATCGGCACTGATAATAATCTGACCGGGGATAACCTGAAGCGCGGATACATGACCGTGAAACTCGACGGCGATGCGTCCAGCATCAGAAAAGGCCAGGCAGTTTATGTGCGCGTGGGTAAACCGACGGAAACCAGTCCGTTAGGTAGCTTCCTGAATACGGCGATAGACGGTGAAACAGTCTTATTGTCGAATGCGCAGTTTACCGGTGCGGGTGACGCTCAGGGTAATGTTGAAATTTCTTACAAGATTTAAGGGGACTTATGCTTACATTTGACCAACGCACCATCGATAACAGTGGTGTGTTTCTGAAGGGCGAGCTGGAACGCATGGACCAGGCTATCAACCTGCCCTTAGTACAATATACCTACAGCCGCGATATCCAGATGCGGGAAGACGTGACCATTGCCGATGAAATGGCGACCTGGACAAACACGCAGTTTGCGGCAGCGGGTTCCGTCAATCCGAACGGTAAGAACTGGGTCAGCGGCAATGCTACCGCGCTGGCAGGTATCAGTGTCAACATCGAGCGTGACGGGCATCCATTGACGTTATGGGGCATGGAGCTGGGCTGGACCATCATTGAACTGAATGCGGCACGGGAAGTTGGTCGTCCTATCGATTCCCAGAAGCATGATGGCATGATCTTAAAATGGAACATGGACGCAGATGAACAGGTGTATGTCGGTGATGACAGTCTGAACTTACAAGGACTGTTTAACCAGAAAAGCGTGAAACCCAGCAATGCCCGTAAACCGTGGGCACAATCGACACCGGATGAAATCCGCGAAAGCATCAACCAGTTGCTGAGTGAAGCGTGGGCCAAATCTGCCTATTACTACAGTCGTAGCCCACATTGTGTCATGATAGCTATCTTCTTTCTTCCTCATCCTAAGGGAGGTGCCCTATGGCCTCACCTGTCAATCTCTGGGAACAGGCGCTTCTGCGGGCTCATTCCCGTCTGATCCCACTATTTTGCTCTGCCAGTTCTCAGCAACGTTGTCTGGCGTATCTTCGTGGGTTACTCAGCGATGTTGAACGTAAAAACGGCTGGCAACTGGCTGAATGGCTGGGTGAACGCTCACCGGATGGCATTCAATATTTTCTGGAACGGGCCCATTGGGATGCTGAAGCCGCCCGCGATATCTTACGTGATTATGTCACCGCACATTTGGGGGATGAGCAAGGTATCCTCATTATCGATGAAACCGGTTTTATCAAAAAAGGACGCATTCTGCCGACGTGCAGCGTCAGTATAGTGGAACGGCGGGACGGATTGAAAATAGTCAGATAGGGGTTTTCCTGTGTTACGCCGGCAACGGCGGTCATGCCTTCATTGACCGGGCTTTATATCTGCCTAAACAGTGGACGGCGGATCGTCTCCGCTGTGACGCCGCCGGCATGCCTGACTCGGTCAGTTTTGCCACGAAACCCCAGCTCGCCCAGAACATGCTGGCGCGGGCATTCAAGGCCAATATCCCCTGTCGCTGGGTCACCGCTGATGCGGTCTATGGACAGGATCGTCGCTTGCGATGCTGGCTGGAATCTCAGCATCAACCGTTTGTCTTAGCGATCCCCCAAAATGAGCGCCTCTGGTGGCAAACACCGCACTACACCCGAGCAGACACCATTGCAGCCAGTCTGACCACTGATGACTGGGAAAAACCGTCAGCCGGGCTGGGAACAAAAGGCGAACGTTGGTATGACTGGGCACGGATCCCGCTCTGGCGCTTGCAATTGAGTGAAGAGGAACGGCGTTATAGCCATTATCTGCTGATCCGGCGTAACCGGGATGAGAAGCAGGAACGGGCCTACTATGTTGTCTATGCCCTTAAAGAACAGGCCGATCTCAAGACGTTGATTCAGGTGGCCGGCCATCGCTGGGAAATCGAAAGCGGTTTTGAGGAAACAAAAGGCGAGTGCGGTCTGGATCATTACGAAGTCCGGCAGTGGCACAGCGGGTATCGGCATATTACGTTGTCATTATTGGCGCATGCGGTTCTGGCAGTTTTGCGGATACAGGAGAAAAAAAACGCCGGCGGGACTGATAGCCCTGAGTGTAGCGGAACTGCGTAAGCTGCTGTCAAAACTGATGGAAAAGGCAGGAGAAACGAGAGAACAGATTTTATTTTGGTCAGACTGGCGACGACGACACCAGTATCGCGCCCAACAATGCCATTATCGCCGCCGAGAGGAATATCTGGTCATGGGACAGTTACGACTGTAGTACTAGGTTGCGTAAACTCAAGGCATAAGCTAAATACCAGCGAATACACTGAGCCATAATATCAGTCGGATAATGGAGACGTTTGAAGGTTTTTTGAATTAAAGACATGATGAGACCATACAATAAAAGCGGATATCTTAGCTAACTTTGCCTTAATGCGACAGAACCAAAACATGGTTCAGCGAATGCGAGTTATCTCCCCAACGCATCCATGCGCTTCAATGTGGGACTCCCAGAGAAGTGTTAAACTTATGGTGTTGCGTTTAGATGATATTTTGACCGAGTTGGGGGAATCACATTATCATCAATCATCACAGTAAAAAGCATATTTTATAGCGCCAAAAAATTAATCGCTCTCAGGATTAAATTGGAGTCGTAAGCCAGCTTGCTCCATAGCTGGTAAGACATCTCTCACGAAGCTCTTAATGCCCTCGTGATAATCCAGCCAGGTCAGAGCAATACCATCGATTCCCCAGTCTGAGTATTTCTTGAATTGCTTGACAATAGATTCGACAGAGCCAACAAGTGGAACTCCTGCTAAGCCGGCTTTGAAGTGGAATTTGAATTCTTGTGCTTCTTCAGGAGTAAATATACCCGTTTGTATCCCTAACTCCTTGGCGATATTGTCGGCACCTTCGTCATCTCCCTGCTCGACTGCGTAGTAATTCACATATTCAGCCGCCTCTTCATCAGTATCCTTCTGTACAACGTAACCATAGCACCATATCTGTATATCTTTACCGAATTCCGTCTTCGCCAGATCTTTATATGAGGCAATTTGCGATCTAACAGCATCTTCGCCATGCATGTGTTTTATTATTAAAAACGCTGCATCGCAGTATTGGGCGCAAAATCGCTTGCCCCGGGGCGATCCCCCGGCGTTAATCAGGAATGGTTTGTTTATAGGCTTGGGATCAGAAATAGCTTCGACAATCGAAAAATGTTCTCCAGTGAAGTTGAACGGTTCCTGCTTTGTCCATGCATTTTGAGCAATCTCTAACCATTCTTCGGCGTAATCATAACGCTTATCGTGGTCCATCATAGTGCCGTTGAACATTCGCATTTCGGCACCGTACCAACCGCAGACAATGTTCAACCCGAAGCGTCCACTGCTGATATGGTCGATAGTTACCGCCTGTTTAGCCGCGAATAATGGGTGCACTGTGGATAAATGGGATGTTGTGAAAACCGCTATCTGATTTGTCAAAGCTGCAATTCCAGCAGCCCATGTGTAAGTCTCGTAGCAGACGCCACTGGTATTATTTTCCCCACCAAATCCCTTCCATCGCCCTACAGGAATGAATGCTTCAAAACCTGCTTGATCGGCAATTTTCGCTATCTCAAGATTCCCCACCCAGTCGTCACCACGCAATCTCTCAGGTGCGTTAGTTACAGTGCAGCCGCCCTCAGTATTGGTAGAAAAAACGCCCAATTTCATTAAATTTTTGCTTGTACGAACTGGATTTTCCTTCACAAAATAATCTAACTTTTTATTCATGTTTTTCTCCCGGCTAGGCCAGATCAAGTGTATATCCAGACAATTGTGTTGCAGGGAGATTGTAGCATTGTATTCAACTGCAATTCTGCGACAACACAACCTATGATATACACATACGGGAGAAATCGAAGGCAGCTTAATGCCTGAACACTTAGTAATTCTTTGCTTGAAACGCTCCAGAGGTTTGCAGGCTTGATGCTCCCTGTTATATTTTATTTAATCTATTATTTTTTATGATAATAATGGAAAACTATATCAACTTTAACCCTATCTCACCCAATAAAAATCAGGAGGTTTATCACAGTACCTAATCATTGGGAGAATGACCGTCCATCACATCCTACAGCCTAAGCGCTTCCTCTGAGCCCATTACTTACTTCAGACACGGACAGCCGTATTGAATGATGATTTGAAAACCCAATTTGAGCATTGGTATCCGGGCATAAAATTAGGTGACGAAGCGGAGCATTCTTGGGCAGAAAAGATGGCTGCATAAATGCCCCCCGGTTTTTTTATGGTCTCCGCCGCATACCCGTTGACCAGAGCAGTTCCATTAAGGTCTGGTCACGCACGCCCTGCAAGGTGTCAAGATCCGGCTGTGCCAGTATCAGGTTCTGTCTCGCCAGCCATTTAAACCAGACCTGTAACGGCTGCAACTGGGTACGTTGTGTCCGGGTACTCAGCCGTTCGCCATTCGTTTTGCGGTACAAGAACAGGTGCCGCTGATAGCGCTCCAGTATCGGAAGCGTAATGTCGCTGGCGTAGTACAGACCGCGCTCCGTTGCCCACAGGATAAAGTGGTAGGTATGGTGGGTCTGTACTTTCAGCGTGGTATCTGACCAGTTCCGCGCCCGCCGCCAAGCCACGAAGCGCAGCAGCAGGGCATACAGGCTCTTCGGGTCATGTACCGGACCGACGGGCTTGCGGTACACCTCATCCACGGTCAGCAGGCTGCCCTTGCGCGGTTTACGGTTCGCCATGATCCACCTCCATCAGTAGTGAAGAACAGGTATTTATGATGACGTTAAGTCAGCGGATTTCTGCCCTGCGTAAACACGCCGGACTCACACAAGCGCAACTGGCTCAGGCACTGAACGTTTCTCAGCAAGCGGTTCAGTCATGGGAAGCAGGCAGAAGACGGATCCAGATCTCTGTTCTGCCTGAGATAGCAAAGTTACTTTCTGTTTCACTGGAAGAGTTGTTCGGCGAAGAGAGCGACACGATCCCCCGTAAACGGGGACCCGCCTCACGGCTTGAGCAACAGATACAGATTATCAGCCAGTTGCCCCGCGCTAAGCAGAAACTGGTGTCGGAGATGCTGGAGGCGGTGATTGCACAGACGCAACAGTAAAAGACAGGTCACTAAGGGAAAGGTTTTTTTAACGCGGATGGAGCAGGCGGCAACCTGCCACAACCGCTAACCACAACCCACTATCAGAGGTAGTTACCATGGCTAACCGCGATTGTAATGCAGATTTAAAAATTTCAAAAGCCCGGCGCAACTATAAGGTGGGGTATACCAGTACCCGGCACGAAGACCGAACCACCGGTATGACCCGCTATTACAGCCAGCATCCCAGTTTGTACTTAAAAGGGAACTGGCTGCAAGAAGCGGGCTTTGCGACCGGGCAGCCAGTGCAGGTCAGTGTTGAGCACGGACAGTTGATTATCCGGCTTGTTGAGAACGGCTGACGGTTAAAAGCAGGAAGCTCCCGGCCACTGACCGGGACGCCTAATTAACAAAAATCCTGTTCTATATTACCTTCCGCTTTTAGGATTGCCAAAAAGCGTTGATAAGCAGTTTCATCTAATTCAAGAAGATCATCCAATAACCTCTCTTTAATCAAAGCCCAATGGTAAATACCCGGATTATTATTTTGAAAATATACCAGTTCACCATTTAATGTAGGATCGATTACTGTTACTTGCGAAAGATCATAAGCAGATAATCCGCCATAATTTCTTGGCATTCCTAAACATAAGGATTTTTCATTTATCCAATAAATAGCAAATACATCAATGACTTCACCATCTGATTCTTTTATTTTCATTTAACATTATCCTTTATTGAATCTATTACCTTTTTAGGATCCTGTTGGATTCTCTGAGGGGTAATAATTTTCATGTCATAGGCTTTACCAGTATTTGAGTTGTACTGGTAATGTATAGTTATCGTTTGTCCATCAGGGAGCTTATGTTTTGCTTCCATTTTTTGGAAACCTGCTGCCATAGGAAAACGCGGATCATTATTTAATCCTGGTAGATCTTTTCCTTGCAGGGGATTAGATTGCACCTGTTTCCAGAAAGTTTGCTCATTCAAATCCCTTGGTGCTGCAACTTGTTGCCCCGGTTTCGCGGTAGATATCTTTTCAGCATTTTTGATAACCTGTTGATGATAAACAGTATTAGCCGATTTATCACCCAGATTCGTTGTGCCTTGACTGTTTTTCCCAATCTTTTCCAGCGCCGCTTTCTCTGTATTAACAACCGCGCCTGTGCTTCCTTTTGTTGTTGGAGATGATTTCGGCCCTTTGCTGCCCTCAACAATAACAGGCAGCATCATCGCCATAGCAGCGGCAGTCTCTTGATTCATGCCCATTGCTTCAAAGCGTTTTGTCCAACCGAGTTCGCCTACCTTGCCTGTAGCCGCCTGACCTAACGTATTCACCGCCGACAGGTAATTTCTGAACTCAACCGGCAATGTGCCGTCCCGGTCCATATTTTTGAGGGTACGCTCAAACACCGGCCACTGATCAACCAGATAACCATACTTCTGCGCACACTGGTTCGGATTGCTGTTACAGAAGTCCATCATTTCCTGCTGATTACGGATATTAGTATCAACCATATCCTTGATCACTTGTTTGCAGCTTTCGCCTTCACAGGTGCGGGCTTTATGCGCAAAACTGTCCAGCTCATTCACGCTCAGATAGTTATTCTCAATCGCATTTTTCGCGCTCTGCGCCCCTTCCACCCCGCCGGCAGTAGAATCCGTTGTTAATCCGGCCGCAATGCCTCCGGCCAATGTAGACAGGTTACTGATTTTTTCTTTCTCATCCGGGGTGAGTTCACTGGATGCTTTACCGGGATACAGGGCCTGTGCTATAGCCGAGGCAGCCAGTTCGCCACCAACCGCGCCCGTGGCACCCGCAATCGTGGAACCGCCTTTCATTTCGGCAATCACACCGCCCAATATCGCGTGGGCCAACAAGTTAGTGGCTTGATTGCCGTCAGTCGCCGCTTTCACGGCATTGGCCAGAGACGGCGCGGCACCCGCGGCAATAGCGGCTTGGATATCTCCCCCTGCCAGTCCCTGAAGCGCCGATACCACGGCAGTGACTGCCTGACGGCGGTTGCCGCCAAGGTCGGCCCCCTGAGCCTTAATCGCCGCATGGTAAGCAAGCTGGTAGGCCCGGTCAGCCAAGGCGTCCGGCGTGACCTTCACGTTTTCTTGGTCAAGCTGGGCTTTGGCTTTCTCTTTCCAGTATTGCTGTCTTTGCGGTTGATTAAAGTCGTCCGTCGCTTTTTTCGTGGCGGCAATCGCTTCCTGCGTAGTGTAAATATCCAGCACCTGTGTACCGATATCGGCTATCGTCTGTGCCTGTGCCAGCCGTTGCTGCTCTTGCTCTTTGTCGAAAATCGGATTAAGGCTATTAGCCGCATTCGCCGTATCACGGCTGAGCTGGCTCACCGCCTGTTTCTGCTGACCGCTATCCCGGATAGTAATCGTTCCTTCACTCACCGCCGCCTGGGTTGTGGACGTTTTGCTGTCCTGATCCCCCGTACCGGAAAGCGTGTTCGAGGCCATATTGGAGACCAGTTGACTGCCCACAGCACCGCCCGTGCTGATCCCGGCACTCTGCTGTTCAGTTTGGTATGCCGCTTTATTCTGGATATCGCTAAAACCAAGCGTACCGGTATTCAGTCGGTTTTTGTCTTTGTCTGCTCGACTGGCAATGACGGCGCCGTCCAGTTGGGTATGCTTGCCAACGTTGAGATCAAACCCGCCTTTCCCGGCAAAAATGCCGGTCTGTTCGTTGACGGACTGGTACTGGCTGTCCATTTTTTCCCGGCTGGTATGGGCTGAGAATGTTCCGCCCGGCACACCGTAGGTCACGCTGGCGCCGATACTGGCATTTTGTTGTTTGCTGCCGTAGTTGTCGGTGTCCTGCTCACTTTGCAGGTGCAGGTTACCCCCTATATTGGCGGTCACTTTCTCACCGTGCACCTGTGCCCCTTTCAGCCCGGCATCCTGTCCGGCATTCAGGGTCACCTGACCGCCTGCGGTGATCTGGGTTTCCGTATGGGTCAGCTTATCCCCGCTTTCATGACCTTTGCCGGCATTCCCGCCTGCGGAGAATTTCAGACCGGTTCCGCCCTGTCCCACGGTCAGCCCGACACCGATATTGCCTCCTTTACTGCGGTTCTGGCCCCGGAGTGTCTCGGTATTGTGGCCTGACGTCAGGGTCATATCCCGTTTTGCACTTAGGCTGATATCCCTGCCGGCGTTCAGTTCACTACCCTGGATCTGAACATCCCCACTGCTGTCGGGTTTTTCTTTCTCGCCGGTGGCGGTGATACGGATATCCTGCCCGGCATTCAGGGCGCTGCCCTGCGAGATCGTTTGTTCACGACGGGTGTCTGATTTCGATGACTGACTTCCAACACCCAGCTGGACACCCACGACATCCGTGGGTTTTGCCGTCTGACCACCGGCCTGATTGATGGCCTCCGCTTTCGCCGCTTGCACTTCACTCAACTGCACGGCCAGCGCTGCCTGCGCGGCGGACAAGGCTGCCTGCGTCTTTTTCAACGCCTGCATCCGGCTGTTCTGGCTTTTCTTCGCTTCATGCGCAGTCTGAACGGCGGTATTCAGGGCACTGCCTACCGTCCCGCCCAGTGACACCGTCAGGCCACGTTGTTCCTGCTCGGTTTTGCTGATGTCAGTATGCGTATTTTTTGCGGCCGTGATGGCAACATCTTTCCCTCGCAAGGTCAGATCTTTTCCGGCCACCACCTCACTGCCGTGTACCCTCGCCTGCTTTTTCGCCATGAGTGTCACATGGCCTTCACTGCTGCCAATGGTACTCCCTTTATGCCGGGTATTTTCGCTATCGGTGGACTGCTTCAGTGCTTTGCTGCCAAGCGTAAAGCCGATGCCTCCGGTGCCCATCAGCCCGGATTTTTTCTCAGTCTGGCGGAAACTTTCACGGTTGCGCTCCTGGGCCGTGGTGACGCTCAGGTCACGGCCTGCTTCCACACTGACCGCCTGCGTCCCCACCACATTACTGCCCCGGATTGTCGCATCCCGTCCGGCCTGTACGCTGACCGTCTCCCCACTCAGGGTGCTGCTCTGTGCCTGCTGACGATCATACTGGTGTCGGGTCGTTGTGGTGCTGGAAGACACAAGGCTATTGCTGCCTTTCACTTTCAGGTATTCATCATGTTTCTGCTGCTGCGCCCCGGCCAGCAGGTGAACATCCCGTCCGGCGTGGGCGTACAGACGGTCACCCGCGTTCACTTCTGCTGCTTTCGCCGTGATATCCCGCCCGGCGACCAATGCAATCTGCCCGGCGCTGTTAATCGCCGTGCCCACCTCCTGTGAGGCATGGCGGGTAATGCGATTGTCGGCACTGAAGACGGCCTGTTCATCCCTCGCGATCTTCTTCGTCCCCAGCATCAGATCCCGCCCGGCTTCCAGCCAGATGTCGCTGTTTTTATGTTGTGTGGCCAGTTGCGCCGCCGTGAGGTTCAGGTCATTACCGGCTTTCAGGCGCAATTTACCGTCCTGACCTTCGACGTAAATCCCCGCGACATCGTTAATGTAGGTTGAGCGGTGACGGACACCGCCTGACGGGTTATCGTGAGTGCGCACCGTGCTGCCAATATCAATATTCCGGTTAGCCTGAATAGTGAGGTCATTGGCTTTGATTGAACCACCACGCTGTACCATATCAGTCCGGGCCTGTAAGGCGACGTTATCCCCTTGCCAGTGACCGCCCTGAGTACGGATTGTGTCAGCCAGGACGTTAATGTCCTGCCCGGCCACGCGCCCCTGATTCAGGAAATCCCCCGTCAGTTGCAGATTGACCTTGCTGCCGCTGAGGAGTGCCCCGTTTCCGTCCAGTTGGTGTCCCTGCGTGCGCACATAGATCTGCGGCGCCAGCACAGTTTGTCGGCTACCGTCCGGCAATTCAACCGTGGTGTTCACCAGCCAGACCATATCTTCTGTCAGCCGGGCCATTTGTTCCGCACTGAGGGAGACTCCGGGAGTCAGGTTAAAGGCTTGCTGGGCACGTATCCCCGCATTCATTAACGCTTTAAACTGGTCTTCATCACTCTGATAGCCGCCCAAATAACGCTGGCCTGTTAGATTTATAATCTGGTCCCGGATCAGACGCTGCTCATAAAAACCATCGCCCAGACGCTTATGCATATTATTGTGATCCCAGCGTAGCTGGTTTTGCATATAGTCGGTCCCCAGCCAGCGTTTATGCTGGGTAAAGTCGGGATCCGTTTCAATCAATACATGAGTATCCGGCACTGGCGGTGGATTCAGACCACGGCGGTCTGAGGGCATAGACAGTTTCAGTTCAGGCGTGTTGCCTTTTGAGGGCAGATCCAGATTCAGTGTGGCCGGATGGGCGCCTGGGGACAGAGTCAGCTCTGTCAGCTCACCTTGTGGTGACGGATTCAGTCTCAATTCAGTGGGCTGATATTTGGGGGATAAATTCAGCCTGAACAGACTATTGTTGGGCAAACGGTAATTGGGCACCTCGGTTTTGACCACGAACGGCTGCTCGCCGGCTGCCACCGGCTGTTGACTGATGACGTCCAGCCGTTGTCCCTGCCGGGGGGCGGTTTCCGGCCTTTTCAGTGTTTCCCCGCTAAACGTGCTGTCAATCTGGCGGTCATTGACTGAAGTCATCTGGGCCGCGATGCCCTGATAGTGTTCAATCCGTGGCCGATTGCGCGAAACGTGTCCCTGTCCCGACTGCGTGGTACTGGTTTCCAGTTTAATGTTAAGAACTTGTGAGTCGTTATAAGGTGTTGATCTGTAACCCTGTCTGTCACGTCCCCTTTTCTTGATACGCCAAAATGACTCCAGCTGTCCTTCATCCGTGATATACCGTTTACCCTGTGTTTCAGCGTTATTGATACGGCCACCGGAGGCGGTCAGCACGCCTCCGGCAATAATCTGGCTGTGCCGGTTATTCACCCTGCCTCGTGCCCCGGTCTGGAGCGTTAAGTTTTTACCGGCCAGAATTTTTGCCGGATCAGAGGTGATAACCCGCGTTTCTTGTACCGTCCGGGTAAAATCGTACCGCTGGAACCGGTCGTTATCGGTGGTGCAACGCTGGTCATCCACACACAAATGCTTCACTTCATCGTTTTTCAAATACGTCTTGTGCGCTTTGGTGTCATACCGTGTGCCCCGCATCTGATATATCTGTTCCGGTGCTTGTGAAATTTGTCGCAGGCCTGTTCTCAGATTGTCATTGACATTGTTGATTGCCGTCATCGCCAGCTGCATATTCCCGGTGGATTCAATACTGGCACTGTGATTATTGATCACACTTCCGTACCCCGTCGCTCGCTGCTGGTCGTTCAGTTGTCCCCCCACCGCCAAATCTCCGTCACTGAAAATCAGGCTGTGGGTTCGGTTGTTCAGCACGTTGGTGCCAATATCTAACCGCTGACGCGCTGCGATGACGGCCGCGCGTCCGTTTACCCCGGCCAGATTGCTCACGCGGTCCGCTTCAATGGCCACATGATCGCCGTAAATACGCCCCGTGCCCTGATTGGTGAGCGTGTTGGCTTTCAGATGCGTTTTCACGCCATCCAGCAAACCGGTATTGTTCAGCGTGCCTTTAACTGTCCATTGGTGATCATTGGCGAGCAGACGCCCCATCGATTCATTGGTTAACGTGGCGGCCTGCCCTTGCAGGGTATCAGCGCTGATCAGACTGCGGTTGGTGAGTGTGCCTTGGTTGCTCAGGTACAAACGGCCATTGGCGAGGATTTCACCAGTATGGATAAAATTTTTCTGCACAGCCAGCGTGATATCTCCCAGTGAATGCAACTTACCATCCCCGGTCGCGGACTGCCCAATAACGGACAGGCTCTGCCCCGTCTTGATTTCCCCATTCGTGTTGGTCAGGGCCAGCTTTTCGCCCTGCACCTTTAAGTGTTGATTGGCCTGAATATAGCCTTGTGTATTATCCAGCCCGAGGCTCAGGGCCAGTTCCGCATTCCGACGGATCAATAGTTGCCCCTGTCGGTTATCCAGTTTATCTGCCTTAATATCAATATGTTGACCTTCAATCCCCGCGTCTGACTGACGGGTACGGGTGTTGTGCACCGCTTTCGCGTGCAGGCGTATATTTCCGCCGCTGTGTATCCGCCCGGCGGTATTATCAATCTGCTGTTCGACCTGCACTGTTAAGTCATTCAGCGCCAGCAACTGGCCCTGTTGATTCAGCACTCTTTCTGCCTTCACGTTCAGTGTCTGCTCACTGAGGATCTGACCGCCGTGCTGATTATCCAACTGGCGGCCAGACAGCCGGACACCGGATTTTCCGTGTAGGGTGCCCCCGCGATTGGCGATATCTCCGCTGGTCACCGTCAGCGTATGCTGGCTGTCCAGCACGCCGCTCGTATTCTGCAGCTGCTGGCCTTGCGTATCAACGGACAGCGCCTGTCCCGCCTGTATCTTCCCCTGCTGATTATTCAGCGCCAGACTGCTAAGGCTCAGGGTTTGTTGGGCGTTCAGCTCACCTTTTGCGTTATTGACCCGCCCGGCATTTACCGTCAGATTGTCCGCCGACACCACCACGCCTTCCACGTTATCCAGCTTGCCGGTTTCCAGTGTCATGGCTTGTTTACTGGTGATGCCATGCCGATCCCCACTCTGCCGGTTAATCAAAGACGGGGTTTTCAGGGCCAGTTTACCGCCACTTTGCAGCAGCCCCTGGGTGTTGTTCAGTTCAGCCAGACTGAGTACAGTGTCTTTTCCGCCCAGTATTTGTCCTTGCTGATTGCTGACGTTTTCACCGGTGACGGTCAGGCTACCCTGACTGCCAATATGACCGGACTGGTTTTGAATATGGCCGGTTTTCAGGTGCAGTTTCCCTCCGCTGAATATCCCGGCCTGTTGCCCACTGTCCCGGTTATCCAGTGACGCCCCGTGCGTATCAATCCACAGATCCTGCCCACTTTGTATCCGACCATACCGGTTCAGCAGCTCGCCGCTGCGCAGGAACAGGTTTTGTTCTGCCGCGATCACCCCACGCTGGTTATTGAACGACTGCTGCACCGTCTCAATATCTACCGTGCCGGCTTCAATCTGCCCGTTTTCATTATTAATGGCGCGGGTATTCAGGCGCAGTTGTTGTTGTCCGGCAATGCGGCCGGACTGATTGTTCAGTTGTCCGGTATGCAAAACCACCTCGCCGGATGACGCGGTCAGGTGCCCCTGCTGATTATTTATCTCTGAGGCCGACACCTGAAGTGCGTTGGCCCCTAGTAACTGCCCGGCCTGATTATTCAGTGTATTCACCACCGCCACCTTCAGCCGACCGTGCCCGGTAGCCGCAATTTTGCCGGGTGGGTGATTGACCGCCGGCTTTTTCAGCCGGGTTTTAAGCGGATTTTTATCGTCATTGTTCAGCTGATGCTCGGTCAGGGTATTGTTGTGCAGGCTGGCCGCGTTGACGGTGATATCACCGTTACCCGTAATATTACCGCTGCCGTTATCCAGCGCCCCTTTCACCTGAAGCAACAAAGGTCCGTTGCCATGCTGAATCATGTTCCCCAGGCGATGATCCAGTGACTGAATATCGGCCATCATCTGCCGGGCCGATATTCGGCTGTTCACCAAATGGTAGTCTCCGCCGAGTAGGTGTAACTGATTCCCCGCGAGCAGGCGGCTTTCTTGCCCCTGAAACAGCGGGGTTTCAATGGACAATGTGCCGGAACCGTGATGACTCAGGGTGCCGTTGTCACTCACAATGGTGTCTGCCTGCATGATCAAATCCTGTCCGCCGGACACGATCTCTCCCGCATTGTTTTCAATCCCGGCCTGATGATCCAGTTTCAGCGATTGGGGGCCGGTTTGGCTAATTCGGCCCTGATTGTTCTTAAGTTTTTTGCTGTGAAGAACCAGTGTTTCAGCACTCAGGTTCCCGCGCTCGTTATCAATGAGTTCAGGCGCCGTCAACGTGAGATTTTTACGGGCCTGTACATTCGCTGCCTGTAAATTCAGTTGCGTTTCGGACGTCAGTTGCAGGTCTTTCGACGCGGTCAGGCTGCCGGCAAGGGACAGGGAGGTTGCCATCACGGACAGGTTATCATAGGCCAGATGACGGCCATTCAGCTGAGCACGGTCACGGGCGGTCAACGTCAGATTACCGGGCTGGGTCAGTTGTCCGTGCTTGTCAACGCCCGCAGCCAACAGGCTATCGGACAAATTGTGTAATGTGGTACTTTGGCTGTTAAGATGGCGACCCGCCAGTATGTCACCCTGATTCTCCACCCGATCACGGGTGTTGATCGACAGATCCCGATGGGCTTTCATTTCGCCCTGGTTGGTCAGGTTACCCTGATTATGGAGCGTGAAATCGTTTGATACCGCCACCTTTCCCCTGTTAGTGACGTGTCCGTCACTGTTTATCATTAAATCGTTGGCCTGCACCGTGCCCTGATTGCTCACCTCGCCCTGATTGTCCAGCGTCATCACGTCGGTGGCGGTCATCACCCCGGCATTGGTGATCTGGTGCTGACTCTTCAGGGTCAGGTTACCGTTTTTTCCCACGCCGGCAGCCAGTTCCCCGTTCTTCTGATTGGCAAACGCCGCACTTTCAATACCAAGGTGACGGCCAGCCAATAGTCTCCCCTGATTTTCCACCGCTTCACGCGCCTGAATAGTCATGTCCTGACGGGTGCTCATCTCCCCCTGATTGGTCAGGCTGCCCTGATTGCGGATCGTTAACGCATTGGCCTGCACTATGCCCTGATTGGTTACCTTGCCCTGATTGGTCAGATTCATGGTTTCAGCAATCACCATTTCACCCACGTTGGTGACATCGTCACCGCTGTTTACCGTCAACGTGTTCGCCCGCACCGTCCCTTGGTTCACCACTTTGCCCTGATTGTCCAGCGTCATGGCCTCCGTGGCGGCCATCACCCCGGCATTGGTGATTTGCTGCTTGCTCTGCACGGTCAAGTTACCGGGCTGGGTCAGCTGCCCGTTTTTGCCCACGCCAGCGGCCAGTTTTCCGTTTTTCTGATTGGCAACCGCCGCACTGTCGATACCAAGATGGCGGCCTGCCAGCAGGCTGCCCTGATTTTCCACCGCCTCACGCGTCTGGAGAGTCATATCCTGACGGGTGCTCATCTTTCCCTGATTGGTCAGGCTGCCCTGATTGCGGATCGTTAAGGCGTTGGCTTGTACCGTTCCCTGATTAGCCACCTTACCCTGATTTTTCAGGCTCATGGTTTCAGCAATCACCACTTCACCCGAGTTGGTGAAATCGTCATCACTGTTTATCGTCAAGGACTTCGCCTGCATTTTGCTCTGATTCACCACCTTGCCCTGATTGGTCAGGGTCATGGTGTCGGTGGCGGCCATCACTCCGGCATTGGTGATCTGCTGTTTGCTCTGCACGGTCAGATTACCGGGCTGGGTCAGCTGCCCGTTTTTGCCCACGCCAGCGGCCAGTTTCCCGGTTTTCTGATTGGCAACCGCTGCACTGTCGATACCAAGATGGCGGCCTGCCAGCAGGCTGCCCTGATTTTCCACCGCCTCACGCGTCTGGAGAGTCATATCCTGACGGGTGCTCATCTCCCCCTGATTGGTCAGGCTGCCCTGATTGCGGATCATTAAGGCGTTGGCTTGTACCGTTCCCTGATTAGCCACCTTACCCTGATTGGTCAGGCTCATGGTTTCAGCAATCACCACTTCACCCGAGTTGGTGAAATCGTCATCACTGTTTATCGTCAAGGACTTCGCCTGCATTTTGCTCTGATTCACCACCTTGCCCTGATTGGTCAGGGTCATGGTGTCGGTGGCGGCCATCACTCCGGCATTGGTGATCTGCTGTTTGCTCTGCACGGTCAGGTTACCCGGCTGGGTCAGCTGCCCGTTTTGACCCACGCCAGCGGCCAGTTTCCCGGTTTTCTGATTGGCAACCGCCGCACTGTCGATACCAAGATGGCGGCCTGCCAGCAGGCTGCCCTGATTTTCCACCGCCTCACGCGTCTGGAGAGTCATGTCCTGACGGGTGCTCATCTTCCCCTGATTGGTCAGACGGCCCTGATTGCGGATCGTTAACGCATTGGCCTGCACCGTTCCCTGATTAGCCACCTTCCCCTGATTGGTCAGGGTCATCGTTTCAGCGATCACCATCTCCCCTGCGTTAGTGACATCATCATCGCTGTTTATCGTCAAGGCTTTTGCCTGCACCTTGCCCTGATTCACCACCTTGCCCTGATTGGTCAGGGTCATGGCGTCGGCGGCGGCCATCACCCCGGCATTGGTGATCTGCTGCTTGCTTTGCACGGTCAGGTTACCGGGCTGGGTCAGCTGCCCGTTTTTGCCCACGCCAGCGGCCAGTTTCCCGGATTTCTGATTGGCAACCGCCGCACTGTCGATACCAAGATGACGACCAGCCAGCAGGCTGCCCTGATTTTCCATCCGGTCACGGGTGCTGATCGTGATGTTCTGATGGGCGGCAATCTCCCCCTGATTGGTCAGATTGCCCTGATGATGGAGTTTGAGATCGTTTGACGCCTTCATCACGCCCCGGTTGGTAAGGTGCCCCTCATTACGGATCGCTAATTCCCTTGCTTCCACCGTCCCCTGATTGCTCACATCCCCTTTATTCTGAAGGGTGATATCCCTGGAGGCCGTCATGATACCGCTGTTAGTCAGTGATCCGTTGCTGTTCAGTACCAAATCCCCGGCCTGTGCGCCCAGATGCCCGGCATTGCGCACTCCTACCCCCTGCTCAGTGCCGACCAACTTGATTTTATTGGCATACATGCCACCAATTGCCGCCACATCCAGACTGAATTCAGGTTTATCCTGACGACTGCTGGCACGGGTCTGCACCACATTACCCTGTGCATCCACCCGGTTCTGACCGGTGGTGACGGTCAAATCCCGGGCATGTAATTTCGCATTAATTTTCACGGCCCGGGCAATCAGGCGGGTATGATCGCTCTGGGTATCATTCAGTCCTTTTCCTTCCACGGCAATCTGACCATTTTTCACCTCAAATCCTTTCAGACGGCCATTTTCCAGCACCGTCTGCCCGGCGGCCAGCGTAGTCTGGTTGGCATTGATAAAGCCGCAGCCTTTACAGGTAATCCCAGCCGGGTTGGCAATCACCACATCGGCCCGTTTGCCCGCCACCTCAATGAAGCCATTCAGTTGACTGGGATCTCGGCTATTGACTTCATTGAGGATAATTTTAGCTTCCCCTTTTGCCAGCCACGGGTTACCCGTAATGTGCCCGGCCAGCTCCGTTTTGGTGTTGACCGCACTGTTATTCAGGATGGCGCCTTTCTGTTCCACATCAAATTGGCGGTACTGGTTGCGAGAAACCCCATCAGAATTCGGTGTCTGAATATTAACCTGTGTCACCCCGTTAGCCGTGGGTATCACCGTGGGTTGTTCATGACCCGGAGCAGTGCGGTCGGCCGCAATGTTGGCCCAAACGGGCTGGCTCACGAGTCCCAGTGCCAGTGAAATACTCAGGATAAACGGCATCAGTGAAACCCGCCGAGATGCATACACGGAAGAGGCGGTCGGTTCGCCCCGTGCCTGTCCGGCTGCATGACTGCTTGCCAGTTCAGAAACCACCATCAACATTTGGCGGGTCTTGCTGAAAATCACGCGATAACAGAGTTTATTCATCGTGCGAACCTCATTTCAGTAGTGTCACCGGGGATGGAAAACCGCCAAGAGTGCGGCCAGCGCACGGCTAACTTCAGCCCCTTTGCGTTCGGTTATAGGTTGATTTCGCACAGTACCGGGGATACCCGAGGGCACTGTGAGCAAAAATATCCGCTGAACGTAGATATCATCAACGCCAATCAAGTCAGTATTGGCTTTTAGTACTGCCAGTTCAGATTGAAAGCGACATATGCCGGATCGGTTTTGAAGCCGTCCGGCTTTGAAAACGGTGTGCCAACGGACAGGTCATAGGCCAGATTCGCGGGCCGGATCGGGCCTTTCAGGCCCATCACGCCCCCGGCCAGTGTGCGCCCGATAATCGATTCTGCTCCACGCCTCCCCACTCGTCCGTAATCCGCTCCCAGATAAAGCTGCTGCTCGGGTAACGGGGTGTGCCATGACAGCGTATTGCGCAGTGTCCAACCCGCGTCAGCACTCAGTGAGCGTTCGCCGTCAAATCCGCGCACGGTCCAGCGGTTGCCGATACTGAACAAGTCCTGCGGTGTCAATGGCGTATTGCTCCACTGTCGCTGGTATTCGATGAGATGCTGGAGTTTTTGCTCCGATAAGCTGAACGGCGTATTCAGTGAGGCCGAAAGCTGGATAATTTCGGATTTTGCCGTGGCATAGTTCGGGGTCGATTTATCGCGGGATTCTTCCGGTGCTGATAGTGCCCCAAACCAACGGGTGCCTTTTTGATAACCGGTTCCGACATCCAGCACCGCATCGCCAAAGTAATGGCGATGATTTAATCCCAACCGCCAATGGCTGGTACGGCGTTTTTGCCCCTCAATTTCCGTCTGATTGATGAAGTTGCGCGTCTGACGCAGATTGACACCGTAGGTTAATGTTGTTTTCGAACGGGCGTTGCGGTGCAACACTCGGCTTAACTGGGCATTGAGATTACTGCTGCGGCCAAGGTACTTAGTCTCCTTGTTATCGAGGTGCGGCACCGTTTGCGCATAACTGTATTGACTGCCGGTCAGCCCAAACCGCCAGTAACCAAACGGCACTGAGTAATGGGCGGTGTAATTGTCTGAATGTTTGCTGCGAGTAAAAGATAAATCCTTGGTCGCTGCCACATACAGCAGATCACTCAGCGAGGTTGGGTTATCCAGCGCAATCATCAGTCCGCCCTGATTACGCCCGGTCGTTTTAGTGCCGCTGTTGTCTAACCATGCCCCCATGTGCCAATAACGGGATTGCTGTCGTTGGATCACAATATCACTCTCACCCGGCTGTTCACCCGGCACCAGCTCCATTGCTGCCTGAACATTTTGCACCGACTGGAGGTTTTCCATCGTTTGCTCAATGGCGCGTAAGTCGAGTAACTCGCCCTCACGGGCTGGCATAGCGGTGGTCAGTGACGCGTACTGATCTGCATCGTCCGCATAACGGATATGGCGGATTTTCCCCAGCACCACATTCAATTTAAGTTCACCCTGACTGAGATCCTGCTCCGGAACCAATATCCGCGTTGTCACCCAACCGTGTGAAATCAGTCGGTTCTGCATATTGCTCATCAACAGCCCAATCCCTTTTGTCCCTAAGCACCGCCCGACAGCCTGATCGGCCAGACGCTGCAACGGCACCCAGTGCGGTAACGCTTCCCGCCCCGATAACGTCACCTGACGAATATCAAAACAGGGTGACTCTTTCGGAAAAACCAGCAGGGAAAAAGTGCCCGGAGGAACAGCGTCATCGGACAGGTTGACCCGGGGAGGCCGGGCTTCTAATCGTTGCTCCTGCGCCTGTTGTTGCTGTTGTTGATGAATTAAGGATTGGTCATCTGCGTATACGGGCAGTACGGTGAGTACACAGTATCCGGCCAGCCCTGTCGTGATTTTGCTGGAAGATCTCTTTGTCATCATTTTAATTTTTCTCAAATAAATAAAAATGTGTGTGTTTTTATCTTTAAGTCATGATGAGAAAAACAAGTGAAGGATAATTATGCATCCATTTGATGGATTTTCAATCAAATGGCAATGACTAGGAGAAAGTTTATTTTCAGAATTAAAAGCTGAAATTAAGTTTAATTTTGTTTTGTTTTTTTATAAAAATCCATATTTAATGTTATTTTTGGGTTTTAATATTTAATTAAAGAAAGAAGAGGATATTGATTAATAAATATTAAGAATATTCTTACTGAATTATTTTAATCAAAAAAAAAGAAATAATACTTATTATAAGTTTCCGTTTAGAAAGTTAATTGGAAATATTGATAATGACATGAAACTTACCTCAATTTTCAATCATGTTATTAAGTATGATGAGATTAAGTGTTTTTTCATTATTATGAGTTTACCACTATCTCACAATGCCAATTTATAGCTATATACACTAGATTATTCATAGCAAAGATTAATGTGATCAACCCCGCTTGTTGTACTTTCAAAAAAATCAATCACAATGGACGTTCACATTCTTCAACGTTATCTTTGCCAACCCTGCATTCATTCCTTATATGACTGAGTCATGCCAGAATTGACAAAATATTCTTTAATTACCCCATAAAACCCCGGCCCTGAAGTATCACCTCATCCGAAAAGTTCAAGAAACAATCTGTAGCTAGCAGGAAATAAAATATGTTATAAACATTAAAGTTTAAATATCGGAATTAGGTCAGGAATGCGTCGCCAGTGATACCGCCATGTTCGAGAGTATTACCACCACCCGAATGCGTTTATCCCAAACCATGCGCGCGTTTATCCGCAAACTGAATCAGGGCTTGTCAGGCACCGGTATTACGGCGGGAACCAACGATAACGGCGATACCGAGGGCGGAATGCCGTCAATTGGCGGGGCTGAAATTGGCCGCGTCCGTCGCGTCGGCACGATCCCGGTGATGGCGGCGAAAATCCCCCTGTCAGACGGCCAAAGTGTTTCAATCATTTTCCACAGCCCCACCAGCGGTAACGGACGCATTCAGAATGAGGATATGCTCACCGCATTTCGTTTTTTGCTGAACAAACGGGATGTTTCTCACGTCGTTACACCGATGAACGGGCGGGATATTTCACTGCGCAAGTGTGCCAGTCCCTGTCAAACCTGATCGAACGCAATTCCGCTAAGTTTCAGCGACAGGTCGCCAATGCTGCCAAGGTAAAAGCGGATATTGATGCAGAATTAGCGCGTGCTGAGGCACTGGAACAGCAAAAAGTGACCCTGATTGAAAAAGGGGATCAGTTACAGCTGGGCACCGAAACAAAAAACGCTGAACTTGCCAAACTCCAGACCCGTTTGAATCGACAGATTGAGATCAACGACACCTTACGTCGTCAGCTGGCCCAATTGAAAAGCCAAGCGGCGCAGAAACAGACACCCACAGAGACTGATTCGACCGGCACCCCTGCCCATAAGACGGACAAGACGGCAAACGAAACCCGCGCAGTAGACAAAGCCGCGTCCGAGGCGATCACGTTCCTGAAATCCCTCCTGCACCTTGAGAGTAATAATATTCAAGAGCTGGCAACAATCCGGACACAAACCCGCGCCGCTATTGCTGCCCTGAATGCCGCCACGGTTTACGAAGAAAATTTAGGACTGGTCACTGATGCGGTGAACCACCTGTCAGGGCTACTGGCGGCGATAGCCAAATCCGCAATGGCAGGGGGGCAGTAAAATGAATTTATCCCCGCTTGATATTTTGGATCTTCAGGATGAAATCACCGCTATCATGGCGAAGTTAGGCTATGGCGTATCTCCCGTGCCTGCGACACCCGCAGATGAGACATCCCCCGATCCGGCACAGACCGCCCCAGAGATCCCCCGGATTGTGACGGACTATCTGTCCGGTCAGTTCGTGAAACAAAATACCGATGAATTTATTGCCACCCTTGAACAGCTTGAACCCTACGTGACGACTTTCATCACCATGCTGCAAGTGTGCGACGGGGCAAATAGCTGGTGGGAAAAAACCGGCAAGCAGTTAGCGGCCTGATAACACCATGAGAGAGAGCCACCCACACCAGACCATTCGGGGAAGGAATGTCTAATACACAAACAACGTCTACGGTTCAGCTGCCTAGCGCAGGGGGGGGCAACTGCCAAGCCAGCCTATGGCCGCGTGTCTTACGTGAAAACCATCAAGGGGGATGAGATTAAAACCACGTTTACTATCGTAGAAGCCGCAGACCTCATCCTCTCCAATCATCTGGATGGCCGGATCAACGCAGCGTACCCACAGGCACTATAGCTGAATCAAAATAATTAGACATATTTCACGTGTTCCATAAACAGCTCGTCAATTGAACACCTCTCTCGCCGTCTTATCGCTTTGACTTGAGCCCATTTCGGTTCGATAGGATTCAAATCCGGGCTGTAAGGAGGTAACCATTCCAACAGGTAACCGTGGTCTGCTATCGCTTTTATCGTGTCATGCCATTTATGGAAGGAGGCATTGTCCATGACAATCACGGCGCCGCTGGGGAGCTTGGGCAGCAAATCTTGTGTCATCCAGGCGTGAAAGACATCCGCATTAATACTTCCCGAAAATAAGCTTAAGGTCACGAAGGTCTTTTTGAGGATCGCACCAATGACATTGATGCGGCCTTTGGCCTGCCAATCGTGTGTCCCGAAGCAGCGCCGCCCTTTCGCCGAATAGCCGTGTGTACGGGGCATAGACTGGGCAAAACCACTTTCATCCAGATAAACAATCGGTTTCCCCGCTTGCTCATAGTGGCCGATGCGTTCGATAAAAGCCTGACGCGCCTGAGCGTCAGCGTTGGGGTGTCTTAGCGTTTTTTTTGACCGTTATTTTCAGCCGTTTCAAGGCGTAGTGGATAGCAGACTGCGCAACACCCAGGCGTTTTGCTCTTTCCCATTGATAATCATCGGGATAATTTTGGACATCGGTGAGAAGCGCTTCATCACTGATTTTCGTGGGCGGCTTATTCCGTGTCACACAGGGTTCTATTTTGTGATGCCACCGAAATAAGGTTCGCATAGAAATATCAAAATGGTGACTCGTTTGTTCGAATGTCAACGAATACTTTTCTTTGTATGCCAATACTCGCTTTCGAAAATCCAGACTGTAGCCCATCGCACTTTATCCTTTGTTATGTAAATCCAGATATTATGTCATATTAATATGATTCTTCTATAGACGCCTTAGACTGCGCACTACAGGGCTTGCAGGAACTAAAAGCACTCACCAAAACCCGTATTTTAGACCTGTGTCTGGAAATGGTGGAAAATTGGGGCGATATCCCCGGTATCACTGAACGTCGTGAATTCGCTCTGGCATTGTTGGATGAAGGTAAGCCCATTACCGATACCGCAGACTCTGAGCCAGAGCCAGAGCCAGAGCCAGAGGTTGATTATGCAGCACAATTCACTCAAGCAGAAGAACATATTTTGAGGCTAGCTAAAGGTGGATACCGTAACGAAGCAGTCGCGATCTTGAGGAAATTCGGCGGGGCTATAAAACTGGGCCAAGTGCCTAAAGAAAACCTTGCCGAGGTAATTCAACTGGCTCAAGCAGCATGGGAGGGCTAAACATGCCGGAGGTACATGCAAAGCTCTCACCCTCATCCGCGCACCGATGGCTACACTGCCACGGTAGTCTGGCGATGGAAGCCGGTATGCCGGATAGCCGCTCCCCGTTCGCGCTTGAGGGAACAGCGGCACATACCCTTGCTGAACTGGTGCTGAATAACCGCCAGAACCCGAAAACGCTGGCTGGAAGACCTTTCACGATGGGACAAGATACGACCGAGTATATTGGTCAGCATGTCTTGCTCAAGCCCGATACGCCGAAAGTCGATGAAGAGATGGCCGAAGCCGTCGGGCAATACGTTAGCACCGTCTGGAATCTGGCTCAGGAAGGCCATGAGTTAATGATTGAACAGCGTGTCGATTTTTCTGCTGTGATTGGCGTCGAAAAGTCGTTCGGCACCGCCGACGCTATCATCGTTAATGGCCCTGAACTGCAAATCCACGACCTGAAGTACGGTAAAGGTGTGCGGGTTTATGCCGAAGAGAACGAGCAGTTAATGCTGTATGCACTGGGCGCACTCGATCAGTTCGACATGCTGTACGATTTTGAGACCGTGCGTCTGTTCATCCACCAGCCACGGCTGAACCATGTTTCAGAATGGTCGGTCAGTGTTGATGACTTACGGCAATTTGGCGAACGGGCCAAAGAAGCCGCAGCATTAGTCATTGTCACCTTTAATATTGCCCAGTGTGAAGGCGTGGAAACCTTACCCGCCGACTCATTCACTCCAGGCGAAAAACAGTGCCGGTTCTGTAAGGCCAAAGCCACATGCAACGCATCCGCTAATCATGTAAGAAACATAGTCTTAGATGACTTTGACGACCTGACTCAGCCGTTAGCGCCTCAGTTACAGGCTGCGGTTGAAAAAGTGACCACCTACGACCACCAGACACTGGCCGATAAATATATGCAGGTCGATTATATCGAAAACTAGTGTAAGGCTGTGAGAGCACAAGTCAGTACGGAGCTGAATGCAGGCCACACTATCCCCGGCTTTAAACTGGTTGAAGGTAAGTTAGGTAACCGTTCTTGGGGCATGGAGTCTGAGGCGGAAGCGATGCTGAAATCGTTTAAGCTTAAGCAAGATCAGATGTACACCAAGAAGCTGATAACCCCACCACAAGCGGAAAAGGTACTTAAGAAAGAGTATCCGAAAAGGTGGGCCAAACTGGAGGCACTCATCACCCGGCCTGACGGTAAACCGACTGTCGTACCGGAATCAGATCCCCGTCCAGCACTGGGCATCAACCCGATAAACGATTTTGACGACGTATCTGACGATGCGCTCGTTTCTGATCTCATCTAATCAATAAAAAAGGCAAAAACATGAAAGTTAAATTATCTAACGTGCGTCTGGCATTCCCTGAATTATTTGAAGCAACCCAAGTGAACGGGCAAGGCGATTATAAATACCGTTCGGCGTTCCTGATTGATAAATCACGTAAAGACCTTATCGCTGAAATTGAAGCCGCGATTTTAAAAGTCGCTACCGAGAAATGGGGTGCAAAAGCGGAGGGTATTATCAAAAGTATCCGTGGCAATAACATGCGCTTTAATTTCCGTGATGGTGACGATAAGTCTGATTACGATGGTTATGCAGGCTGTATGTATATTTCCGCCAGCAATAAAGCCCGCCCACTGGTGGTTGACCGTGACCGTACACCACTTACGGCTCAGGATGGTCGCCCGTATTCCGGCTGTTATGTCAACGCCACTATCAATATCTTCGCCTATGACAATAACGGCAAAGGTATCTCGGCTTCTCTGGGCGGGGTTCAGTTCTTACGGGATGGTGACGCATTCACTGGTGGCGGAGTTGCCAGCATTGAAGAGTTCGACGACCTGAGCGAAGGCGCAGAGGCAGAAGAGTTAATTTAATTAGATTAATTGCCCCGTTAATGATGCGGGGCTTTTCTTAGGATAAAAAACCATGATACAAAAAACATTAACTAAAGATATAAAAAATGAAATTGTTAACAATGCGCTGACAAAAGCCGGTATTTTCGAAAAAGAAGAACAACTTTATAAAGACCGTGCAGACTGGACTGAAAAAGTCAGAATAGAAGCCATCGGCGGTGAAAATATGGAACAGGGCATACAAGATATTATGTCCGAAATGAAAAAACTGGCTGACAAAATACCAGAAGCATTGCGAACAGGTTTAAATAATATTCGAGAGTCATATTACATTCAAATCAATTTAGCAGGTAGTCGTGTTACTGCGTATTTTAATGGCGACCGAAAACGATACACCGGAAGAAGTTATGTGTATAAAATAACGCCTGACGATACCACGCTATTAGCCGATAATCCGCTGGTTAATGCATTCTATGAATTGGAAAAACGCCAAGACGAATTAGAAAACCAACGGGAAGATATCACTAATAATGTCGAAGCGGCATTATCAAAAGTGCGCACTGTGAAACGTTTATTAGCCGAATGGCCGGAAGCCGCAGAGATATTGCCTAAAGATACGGCGAAAGCTCCTCCAGTTCCCGCCGTTCGCCGTGAGGCACTTAATGAAATGATTGGGTTACCGTCAGAGAGTGTTAGCTGAAAATACATAGCCCCTTAAATACGGAGGGGCTACAATAAGAATAGGGTTATTCAGGTGTATTGATATAACGAAGAATCTCAGCGGAGAGATGGGGGTCTAATTCCATAATATTTTTAAATAAATCTAGTATTTTACCACATGCTAAAGCTGGCTGCTTAGCTAGCTCTTGCGGGTCTTCAGTATAATAATAATCACCATATTTTTCGACTAACTTATTATTGATGATTGAGATTGCACCTTCAATTTGTTCAACAGGTAACCTATCAACTTTATCACGGCGAGCTACTGAATCTGCGATGCTATTCAAATAGTATTTATCGTATGCCATTCCTTTAGTATCATCTTTTAATTTAAACGCATCAATCTCCCCGAGCACTCCAGGATACGTTATATTGAAACACTGAACGCCAGTAGGATCAGTCTTTAATAAAATGTCAAAGACTCTAACCATATGGCTACCATATTTGTTTACCGCTTCATCAGAAGCAGAATTTAATAAACGACCTAGATTGGCATCAAACCATGCGCTAACAAATCCCAAAACTTTCAATATAGATTCATTTTGAATCGCCTTATCCTCTTTATAAGGCATTAATTGTATTTCTTTATACACACTCTCAAATGCTTCTGGATCAATTTTATTCAATGCATCAAACATTGGATATGATTGTAATACTTTTTCCCGTGTTGGGATATTCTTGTCAGTTACATTCCCAGCGAAAATATTTCCTGATATGAAACAATAAAGCAAGAAAACCACAACAATAACAGCAATCACTAATTTTTTAATATCGACAAAATCTTTCAAACGTCCCATGTATTCCTCACCCATTTAAAACTAACGACTATGAATAATACTATTCTCTGGCTCGACCTCGAAACTTACAGTGAGACACCGATTAAAAATGGTACTCATATTTACGCCGAACATGCCGAAATTATGTTATTTGCATGGGCGATAAACAATAACCCTGTTCAGGTATGGGATATTACAAGCCATATTTCCATGCCAGCCGAATTACGTAAAACTTTAATTGACCCGAACGTTATTTTGTTCGCCCATAACAGCCACTTTGACCGGACTGTTTTACGCCATTACATGCCGAAACTGCATCTGGATATTTCCCGTTGGCGTGACACGATGGTACAGGCACTGACACACGGCCTCCCCGGTGCATTAGGCGCATTGTGTGAAGTTCTGGGTATTCCGGCGGATAAAGCAAAAGATAAAGAAGGCAAAGCATTAATCCAATTATTCTGTAAGCCCCGCCCGAAAAACTCCGCACTTCGCCGTGCCACCAGCAAAACGCATCCTGAAGAATGGCGGCGTTTTGTGGCTTACGCGGGGTTGGATATTGAGGCTATGCGCGAAGTACATAAGCGCCTGCCTAAATGGAATTATCAGGGCACTGAATTAGCCCTCTGGCACCGTGACCAACAGATTAATGATCGTGGTGTATGTATGGATATTGAGTTAGCTAAATCTGCCGTTGAAGCCGTCGAGCAGGAACAAAAGCGGCTGGCGAAACGCACACAGAAGCTGACCGATGGCGATGTACAGGCAGCAACTCAGCGTGATGCCATGCTACGGCATATCACCTCAGCCTTTGGTATTGAACTGCCTGATATGCAAAAAAGTACATTGGAGCGACGGATTGCCGATCCCGATATCCCATTGGCTTTGCGAGAACTGCTATCTATCCGGTTACAAGCCAGTACCACCAGCACCAGTAAGTACAAGGCCTTGATGAACGGGATTAGTACTACAGTCGTAACTGTTCCATGATCAGATATTCCTCTCGGCGACGATAATGGCATTGTTGGGCGCGATACTGGTGTCGTCGTCGCCAGTCTGACCAAAATAAAATCTGTTCTCTCGTTTCTCCTGCCTTTTCCATCAGTTTTGACAGCAGCTTACGCAGTTCCGCTACACTCAGGGCTATCAGTCCCGCCGGCGTTTTTTTTCTCCTGTATCCGCAAAACCGCCAGAACCGCATGCGCCAATAATGACAACGTAATATGCCGATACCCGCTGTGCCACTGCCGGACTTCGTAATGATCCAGACCGCATTCCCCTTTTGTTTCCTCAAAACCGCTTTCGATTTCCCAGCGATGTCCGGCCACCTGAATCAATGTCTTAAGATCGGCTTGCTCTTTAAGAGCATAGACAACATAGTAGGCCCGTTCCTGCTTCTCATCCCGGTTACGCCGGATCAGCAGATAATGGCCATAACGCCGTTCCTCTTCACTCAATTGCAAGCGCCAGAGCGGGAGCCGTGCCCAGTCATACCAACGTTCGCCTTTTGTTCCCAGCCCGGCTGACTGTGTTTCCCAGTCGTCAGCGGTCAGACTGGCTGCAATGGTGTCTGCTCGGGTGTAGTGCGGTGTTTGCCACCAGAGGCGCTCATTTTTGGGGATCGCTAAGACAAACGGTTGAT
>NZ_JBBMXG010000028.1:0-37880 GCF_037996705.1 Xenorhabdus bharatensis
TGAAACGCCGTAGCGCCGATGGTAGTGTGGGGTCTCCCCATGTGAGAGTAGGGAACTGCCAGACATCACTTTGACAGAGAAGCCATCCTTAACGGATGGCTTTTTTGCGTTTGTTTTTTTACTTATTGAGCGTTATTTATACGAGAGTAAGCGGCTAATACCGTTCGTTCAGATAGGTTTAAGTAATCTTCCATTTTTTGTGCTGCTAATTCTGTTTGGCCTGAATTTAATAGCTCCAGAATATGTTTATTCTTATCGACATAGGGCGCGTACAGCAGTTCCGGGTCATTTAAAAGCCCAAACGCTAAACGGAGTTCTGCTGAAATATTCCGGTAGAAGGTCATTAATCTTTCACTGTCGGCTAATTCTACAATCGCAGCGTGAAAATGCATATTGGCCGTGCCTACACCAACCCACTCCTGCTTATTTCTGTATTGACTGGCACTGATTACGGCTTCTTGCATTTTATTTACACTAGGGTGCATGGGATATGCCTGTGAAAGAGCCTGACATTCAATCAGCCTGCGAACCCGATAGATATCAATAATGGATGCGATATCAGGTATTGCTACAAACACTCCCCGATTAGGCTGGTGTTTTAGTAAACCTTCCTGCGTAAGAATGCGGAACACTTCTCGTAAGGTATTACGGGAAATCTGGAGTTGTTCACTGAGAGCTGCTTCAGATAAGCGTTGTCCGGGTAATAACTCGCCAATTACCAGCTTATTTCTTATCACTTCTGCAATTTTCTTACTCAAAATTTGGGGAGCGCTCTCTATTTTCATAGTTATCCATTGGGCTATTGCTGAGAAAAGTGTCTTCTGTGTTCAAAACTTAATCTTCACATATTCCCGGATAACCAGCAAGTCGCGGCAATTTTCCTGATTGTCTTCTGCCATCTTGATATAAAAATAATCTCTATTTTGAACTGATAATTTTCCCGTTAATTTGCATAGAGTGATCGCTGTTGTATTTTTGCACAATAATAAGCGAATTTAGTTGATTGTTTACTCATCAGAAATTATCTATTGTTCAACAATCTTATAATTATGGTTTAACAACTACGATGAAAACAATCGACTTAAATAGCGATCTTGGTGAGAGCTTTGGTCAGTGGAAGATGGGTAACGATGAAGCTATATTGGGCATTGTGAGCAGTGCCAATGTTGCTTGTGGTTTTCATGCCGGAGATCCGGCTGGGATCCTGAAAACACTGAAATTAGCTAAGGAAAATCAGGTTGTTATTGGTGCTCATGTCTCTTATCCAGATTTGGTTGGTTTTGGCCGACGTAATATGGATCTTGCCAGTCACGAACTCACAGCAGATGTCATTTATCAGATCGGTGCCTTACAAGGGCTTGCTGCTTCTATAGGAACGGCAGTTAACTATGTAAAACCTCATGGCGCACTCTATAACACGATAGCGAATGATGAACGTCAGGCACTTGCCGTGATTGATGGTATTTTAGCCGTAGATTCTAATCTTGCTTTAGTGGGGCTGGCTGGTTCAAATATTCTGAGGCTAGCACAGGAGAAAGGCTTGAGAACGATCGCAGAAGCTTTTGCTGATCGTGCTTATACCGCAAAAGGAGAGTTGGTATCGCGTCGTGAAACCGGCGCAGTGTTGCATGATGCGACTCTTGTTGCACAGCGTATGTTGCAGCTAGTGACAGAAGGTGGTGTGGAATCGATTGATGGCAAATTTACTCCCATTCAGGCGGATTCTATTTGTGTGCATGGAGATACTTTCGGTGCGCTGGAAATGGCTAAACAGGTGAAAGCCACTTTGCAGCAGGCAGGAATGACTATCCGCTCATTCATTCATTCTTAATCAGAATGGTCGATATTGTCAGGAGATAACTGTGCGTTTTTTACCTGTTAATTTTCATACTATCATGGTTGAGTTGAGTGACTTGCCTGAAACTCTGGCGTTATTTGATTCTCTGAATGCTGAACCTATTTCAGGAATGGAAGAGATAATCCCGGCCGCGAGAACGGTAATGATACGTTTTCACCCTCTGGCGATTTCAGCCCGGCAATTGGTGGCAGAAATTCAACGGCGGGATCTGCAAAAATCCTCACATATACAGGGAAAACAGATTGTAATTCCGGTGCGTTATGATGGAGAAGACTTGGAGGAAGTTGCGGATATCCTCGGGATTTCGGTACAGGATGTTATCCAACAGCATACGGATAATGAATATATCGTTGCATTTACCGGATTTGCTCCGGGGTTTGCCTACATGATATCTGAAAGTCTTTCGTGGAATATTCCCCGCCGCAAAACGCCCAGAACCCGTATTCCGGCGGGGTCAGTTGCTCTGGCGGGAGAATTTAGTGGTATTTACCCGCAGTCAAGCCCCGGAGGATGGCAACTCATTGGGACGACATCCGAACGAATATGGGATTTATCCCGGATGGAACCGGCGTTATTACAGCCCGGTTACCGTATCCGATTCCGTAATGCAGAACACTCCACAGTGACAGTCAGTTTACCTGCAACACCCGTTCTTGATTCACTTGTTCCGGCGGATAACGCCAGTATTTTAGAAATTCAATCCACAGGATTACAGACTCTATTTCAGGATTTAGGGCGTCTGGGTAAATCAAGGCTGGGCATATCTGCATCAGGTGCGATGGATAAAAGTGCTTTACGCAGTGCAAATCGCATAGTGGGTAACCCTTCTGATCAAGCTTGTCTGGAAATTACGCAGGGAGGATTTCAAGCCATTGCCCGTGGGCAAATGGTTATTTCTGTCACTGGCGCTTTATGTCCGATTCAAATTAAAACCCCGCAAGGAAAGTCGCTTCACCTAAGCACTTACCAACCTCTTGATTTAAATGATGGTGATGAAATCATATTGGGTATCCCACATGAAGGAATGCGTTCTTACTTGGCAGCCAGAGGCGGTTTTATTGTTCCAAAGGTGCTATCCAGCTGTTCATTTGACACTTTGTCTAATATTGGCCCTGCGCCGTTAAAGGCGGGGGATAATTTAGCGATAGGTGAGACTTCGCATTGTTCAGCGGTGTCTGTTTCAGAGACCCCGGAATTTGTGATGCCCAATAAAGGTGAGACTGTTGTACTGGATATATTTCTTGGCCCTAGAACTGACTGGTTCACTCAGGAATCCATCGATATATTGCGAAATCAAATCTGGCAGGTTACGCCACAATCGAACCGGATTGGTTTGAGATTGAAGGGAGATTGCTCGTTATCACGCATTAATCATGCAGAGCTGCCAAGCGAAGGAACCAGCCTTGGTGCGATACAAATTCCCGCCAGCGGGCAACCTGTTTTATTTCTGGCGGATCATCCTGTGACAGGCGGATACCCCGTTATTGCTTCAGTGGCTGATTATGACCTTGATCTTGCAGGCCAAATTCCGATCAATGCCAAAATTAGATTTAATCCCATCAATCAGTTTCATGACATTCAGGGGAGTGAAGAGCTGCAATGAATACCACTGTGAACAGTATTAATAAAATTACAAAAAAAGTCTTAATCGCCAATCGCGGGGAGATTGCCGTTCGTATTATTCGTGCCTGTCGTGATTATGGCATACGGACAATTGCTGTTTATGCTGATACAGATATCAACGCACTGCATGTGCAACTGGCGGATGAAGCCTATTCACTGGCAGGGAATAGCCCGGCAGAAACCTATCTCAATATTCCTCGTTTGTTGGATATCGCAAAGCAAGCGCAGGCTACGATGGTACATCCCGGCTATGGTTTTCTATCTGAACGGGCTGAGTTTGCCCGCGCTGTTATTGAAGCTGGTTTAATTTGGATTGGTCCGGAACCCGATACGATTGATATATTAGGGAATAAAGTCACGGCCCGGCAAATTGCTCAGAAAGTTGGAGCACCGTTAGTCATGGGAACGGCAGAGCCGGTTAAAAATGCGCAGGAGGTTATCACTTTTGCTGAAAAGCAGGGTTTACCGATAGCGATTAAAGCCGCATTTGGTGGTGGGGGCCGTGGGTTAAAAGTGGCATGGCGACACGATGAAATTGAGGAGTTGTATCACTCTGCGGTACGTGAGGCGACAGCTGCATTTGGTCGTGGTGAATGTTTTATTGAACAGTTTCTGGATAAGCCCCGTCATATTGAGGCACAGATAATTGCAGATAAACACGGAAATGTCGTTGTTTTAGGAACCCGTGATTGCTCCTTACAGCGTCGGAATCAGAAACTGATAGAAGAAGCTCCGGCACCTTTTTTGACTCAGCAACAACGGGAGCGCATTCACCAGTCGGCAAAAGCGATTTGTGCAGAAGCTAATTATGTCGGAGCAGGAACGGTTGAATTTTTGCTGAGTGTTGACGGAACACTCTCCTTTCTGGAAGTGAATACCCGCTTGCAGGTTGAACATCCTGTGACGGAAGAAACAACTGGAATTGATTTAGTTATTGAGCAACTGAGAATCGCAGAAGGCTACCCATTAAGCATTCAGGAAACGCCTGTTTCTCGTGGGCATTCGTTTGAGTTTCGTATCAATGCGGAAGATGCCGGAAAAGGCTTTTTGCCTGCATCTGGCGCTCTTACCGAATTTACCCCACCTTCTGGTCCCGGTATTCGTTTAGATTCAGGCGTAATCAATGGCTCTGTCATTCCGACAACCTTTGATTCATTGATGGCTAAACTGATTGTCACAGGAGCAACGCGTGAACAGGCTCTTGCCCGTGCGCGTCGGGCGTTACGAGAATTTAAAATCAGTGGCGTAGCATCCGTTTTACCCTTTCATCAGGCGGTGATTGAACATTCTGATTTTGCATCAGCAGAGACTTTTAACGTCCATACCCGTTGGATTGAGACAGAATTTACCAATCAACTGGAAGCCTTACCACGTCAGGATGTAGCTGAAAGCAAAGATATCATCCGTACCTTTATTGAGATTGATGGCCGTCGGCATGAAATGGGATTACCAACGGATTTATTGGCAGGATTAACACCTTTAGTGCCTACAGGTGAGCCACAATCGTCTCCGCTAGTAGTCAAACAAATACCAGAAAATCCTCATCAGGTAAAAGCCCCCATATCCGGTATTCTGCATTCGTGGCTAATACAGGAGGGAGAGCAAGTCAGTGAAGGAGATGTGATTGCCATCATGGAAGCCATGAAAATGGAAGTGCAGATAAATGCACATCGCTCAGGAAAAGTCACATTCCGAGCTCAGGAAGGTGATTATCAGGAGGTAGAAAGCATTCTGGCGAACATTGAATAGTCTGGTTATTTGAAAAATTAAATGGGTATAAATTGACGCTAAATTTATACCCATCTATGAAATCTGCTTTTGAGGATCTATATCGGCAATCAGTCTTTGCTTGGCCGAGCGGGACTGAAAGGCATCATCCTACCTAATCCAGATAGTAAAATCTGACGATAATCACTTAATGTTATTTACATTTCTTTTATGAATGTAAATAATAATGCTTCTCAATAATATTTTAACTAAAAAATAAATGTCTAAAATTACCAAAATTTACGCAAGCATGGCTAAAAGTGGTTTGTGTGTTCCTTTGATGTCAGCATCTATGTTGACCATCGCTATTTCGACTAACGCAGTGGCACATACCGAAGAATCAACCAGAAAATCATCCTCAACAGGCGATACACTTGTTGTTATTGCAGGTAACAGTGCAGAACAGGACAGTGGAAAAGTCAGCCGTAACGAAATTAAAGTCAGACAGGCACAAAGTGTCGGGGAAGTATTAAAAAATGTGCCGGGCGTACAAGCCGGACACCCTAGCGCTTTAGGGCAGCGTTTTAAAATCCGTGGCATGGATGATCAATTTATCAATGTGACGATTGATGGTGCAAGACAGGAAGGCTATCACTTTCACCATGCAGGGAGCTACGGCATTGATCCTGAAATGCTGAAGCAAATTGATATCAATGTGGGTACGAACAGTATTACCTATGATACCGGAGCATTAGTTGGTTCATTAAAATTTGAAACGGTTGATGCTGGTGATTTATTAGCACCGGGTCGCTTATTTGGTGCAAAAGGAAAATTAAGCTATGTCAGTAATGGCTCGGAATTCCAGAAGTCTTTGGCCGCTTATGGAAGAATCGGCGCTGTAGATTTATTGGGCTATTTTAACCATCGCAATATGAGTGATGCTAAAACGGGCAGGGATAAAGCCGGGCAAGAATCCATTTCTACCGATGGGAAACTGATCAACTATTTATTAAAAGCGAAATTCAATCTGACTGATGAGCAGTATATCAATGTCTCAAAAGAACATTATCAGAATGATGCCGACACTAATTTCAGATTGAACTTTGGCCCTGATGTGAATAAAGGGAGAAAAGGGAAATACGCTTCAGAGCGTGATGCTTATAATATTGCTTACCGATATGTGCCGGTTGGTAATGACCTCATTGATCTGAAAATCTCCGCTTATTATACAGAACAAGTCTTCAACCATATGAGGGAAGTCGGTGGCCCGGGCAAAGGCTTTGACACAATTACCGAAACTCAGGGTATCAGAGCGCGTAACGTTTCTAGTTTTGATACTTATCAACTAGCCCATGCTGTCACTTATGGCTATGAGTATTTCGATACCAGAATGGCGTATACAGAGGCAGAAAAAAATACATATAACAAAGTGGTAGAAGCAGGAAAATCATCTTCTGTTTATTTAGAGGATGATATTCAGTTTGCTGATTTGCATTTCATTCCTGGCGTAAGATGGGATCATTATAAATACAATACTATTAATAAAAAGAGTGAGCCTTTTGAAAGAACCTATGCTCATTTCTCAAAAGCATTGGGGTTGAAATACGAGCTGGGTGCGTCAACAACGTTGTTTGCTAATTATACTGAACTCTTCAGAGGCCCATTGGGTAAAGAAATCGGCATGGGTCCGAGTAACCACAATGCCAACCTGAAAGCGACAACGGGTTACAATCTGGAAACGGGTGTTGGCGGTACTTATCCATCTGTTTTTGCTGAAAATGATTCATTCACTTTTACTGGTAAAGTATTCCAGACTAATTTCAAAAATCTGGCTACCACGTTAGCCGAAAGTTCGCTTAATAATATCCCTAAGTCCAGACTGGAAGGATTTGAATTAGCGACCAAATATAAACTGGATAACTGGTCTTTAAGAGCAACTTACGCCAAAGCAAATAACAAAATTGTTCAGGGTAGTATGCTGTTTGACAGAAGATTAGAATTTACTCCATCTATTGGTGATTCTTTCACTGTGGGTGGAAGCTACCTATTTGATAAAACAGATATTGAACTGGGTTGGAATTCCCGATTTGTCCGCTCAACAAATGCAAATGGGACAGATGATGGCAAGGTTGTAAATATTCATAAAGCAGGCTTTGGCGTCAGTGATATGCATATTTCCTGGGCACCAACCTCAGGCGCATTTAAAAACACTGAACTCCAGTTTGGTATCGATAATATCTTCGATAAACGTTACAACGAACAATCTTACTACTTGAACACCTATAAAGGTCAGCAAGAGAAGGGGCGCGCTTATAAAGCGACGGTTTCTTATAAGTTCTAAGAAACGAGATATAACGCTGAGTAAAAAGCCTGCGGTTAAACCGCAGGCTCATCACTATATCTTTCAATGATATATTTTTAACTACAGCGTAAAAACACCAATCAGAGCTACAACAGTCAGAATTGCGGCAGCGCCATAAAACACCCATTTACCGGCAGGAACATGAATTTTCAGATCATGCATAGCATGATGAATGCGGTGTAAGCCGCACCAGAGTGGCAGACTTATCATCAGCAACAAAAAAACACGCCCAATAAAGCTCTGGCAGAAAGCCAGAATACGTTCGTAAGAAAGCGCCTCCGGTGCCAATCCTAATGGCAGTAAAATGCCTAATAGCAGGATAATGACTGGCCCGACAATAGCACTCCACATACCACCAGCGCCAAACAACCCCCAGAAAATAGGTTCATCGGAACGTTTTGGTACTTGATTCATCAGATCCTCCTTGAGGTCAGAGTAGGGCTATGCCAAGGATCACGGCAGTCGCGATAATAGTGAACGCCCACAATAGTTTGATAATAGGTCCCGGTGCCATTTTTTCATTTTTAACAATGATATTGAGTGCTTTGGGCGCCAGTTCAAACCAGGTTGTGGTATGCAATAATGCAGCCAGCAAGGTGATAATGTTGATCAACAATACCAGTGGATTTTGCAGAAAAGAGACAAATCCCCCCCAGCTTTCAGGGCCGGCTTTCAGGGCAAACAGGCCATAAAGCACCAGAATACTGAACCAGACAGTAGGAACAGACGTTCCTTCACGCAGCATATAGAAACGATAAAAACCTAATTTTTGCCACCAGGTAGGCTCCATGCCACGGGTATAAGGTTTACGTTTTGTTGTCATGACTTTCACCTCCCTTATTGTGGTTTCAGCATGGAGATAATGAAATCTTTTGCACTTTCAGCCTTGCTTTGCTGAATTGCTCCTGCCGGATCGACATGTTTCGGGCAAACTTCAGAACAATAACCGACAAAAGTACAGGACCAGACTCCATTATCACTGTTGATTTGCGGCATACGCTCTTTCTTGCCATGATCACGGTTATCAAGGTTATAGCGGTGTGCCAGCGTGATGGCAGCAGGGCCGATAAACTCAGGATTCAGGCCGAACTGAGGGCAGGCTGCGTAGCACAGGCCACAGTTGATACATCCGGAGAATTGATGATACTTCGCCATTTGTGCCGGAGTTTGCACATTCGGGCCATCAGAGGGTTTGCGGTCATTACCGATGATATAGGGCTTGATGGCTTCCAGACTCTCAATAAAGTGCGTCATATCCACAACCAAATCCCGTTCGATCGGGAAATTCCCTAAGGCTTCCACTTTCAGCCCGTGCTGATAGTCGCGCAGAAAAGTCTTACAGGCCAGCTTTGGTACGCGGTTGACCATCATGCCGCAGGAGCCGCAGATTGCCATGCGGCAGGACCAACGATAAGACAGATCAGGAGCCAGATTATCCTTAATATAGCCTAACGCATCCAACAGCGAAGTCTGGTCATCATAAGGGACATCGTATGTTGTGAAATAAGGCGCATCATCGGTTTCCGGGTTATAGCGCATGACTTCCATTTTCAGGTTTTTCATCTCAGTCATTCGCCTGCTCCTTCTGTTTTTTCTCTTGTGCAGCGGCTTCACCACCATAAACCCGTTTTGCAGGCTGGGATTTAGTGATTTTCACATCACTGTATTCCAGATGTGGTGCACCTTCCGGGTTATAGAAAGCCAGTGTGTGTTTCAGGAAGTTCTCATCATCACGTTCGGTACAGCCTTCATCAAGGCGCTGATGGGCCCCGCGGGATTCTTTGCGGTTTATCGCGGAGTGAGCCATACATTCCGCCACATCCAGCCCGAATCCCAGTTCTATGGTATAGAGAAGGTCAGTATTGAATACACTGGAGCGGTCACTGATTTGAATATGCTTGAAGCGCTCTTTCAGCTCTGCAATCTTATCAATCGTCTTTTGCATCAATTCAGGGGTGCGATAAATACCACAACCTTCTTCCATTGACGTTCCCAGTTCATCGCGGATTTTTGCCCAGCTTTCTCCGCCCTGTTGATTCAGCAGTTTATTGAGTTTAGCCTCAATATCGAGAACCTGTGCAGACAGTGCATTTTCATTGGCGGGAGGCGCTTCCTGAGCACATTTGGCCGCTTCTTCACCAGCCAGACGACCAAAGACGACAAGTTCTGCCAATGAGTTAGAGCCAAGACGGTTTGCACCATGCAGGCCGACAGAAGAGCATTCACCAATCGCAAACAGCCCTTTGATACGGGTTTCACATTGTTGATTGGTTTCGATTCCACCCATAGTGTAATGTGCTGTCGGGCGGACAGGGATAGGCTCCTTGACCGGATCAACGCCAACGTACGCTTTCGCCAGCTCACAGATGAAAGGTAGACGTTCCAGTAATTTCTTCTCACCCAGATGACGCAGATCCAGATGCACAACGTCACCGCGCGGCGTTGCAATCGTCCGTCCTGCCCGCCATTCGTGCCAGAATGCCTGCGAAACTTTATCGCGTGGTCCCAGCTCCATATATTTATTTTCAGGATGGCCGAGGGGTGTTTCAGGCCCTAAGCCATAATCTTGTAGATAGCGATAGCCATCTTTATTCACCAGAATCCCGCCTTCACCCCGACAGCCTTCGGTCATCAGAATGCCGGAACCCGGCAGGCCGGTTGGATGATATTGCACAAACTCCATATCGCGCAGTGGAACACCATGCCGGAAAGCCATGCCCATGCCATCGCCGGTGACAATGCCGCCATTCGTGTTGTAACGATAGACACGGCCTGCACCGCCGGTAGCCATAATGACCGCATTTGCGCGAATCTGAACTTTACTGCCTTCCATCATATTCAGGGCAACCAAGCCACGCGCTCGGCCTTCATCAACCAGAATATCGAGGACAAAATGTTCATCGAAACGCTGAATCTGCGGATACTTGAGTGAGGTCTGAAACAGTGTATGCAGCATATGGAAGCCGGTTTTATCCGCGGCAAACCATGTGCGCTCGATTTTCATACCACCGAAACGACGCACATTCACGGAACCGTCTTCTTTACGGCTCCACGGGCAACCCCATTGCTCCAACTGGGTCATCTCAGTCGGACAGTGTTTGACAAAATACTCAACCACATCCTGCTCACACAGCCAGTCACCGCCGGATACGGTGTCATTGAAATGAAAGTCGTAGGAATCATGAGATTGAGTGACTGCGGCTGACCCACCTTCTGCGGCGACGGTGTGACTGCGCATAGGGTACACTTTTGAAATCAGGGCAATCTTGAGTTGGGGATTGGCTTCAGCCGCAGCAATGGCGGCCCGTAGACCTGCGCCACCGGCTCCGATAATTGCTAGATCAGCATTGAAGGTTTGCACTGTGCTTCTCCATTGTTTCAAGTGAAATGAATAAACTTCAGCCAGAAAGCCTAATGCGTTATCACTCGTCATTTGTGACCTTGCTACTTTGCAGAGTGTTTTTTCTTGTTTGACGCAGTGTTGTAAGTATTTTTTGTAACTTAACGAGTTAGGAGCACTGTCTGTTATTTTTTATCTGATATGATTATAACGAATAGTGGCGAAAGTAAACTTGACATGAACACTGCTTTGGTCGAATTGGTACCAATAAAAATTGATCTAAAACAAGTTTTGTATTCATCTGACTGTTTTTTATTAATTTTCTGTTAAATTAATTAGCGTTGTTCATATTGGATGGGTTTTTGTTTAATTGAGATGAATAGTTTTTGGTGGTTATTGTAGAACAATGATTATAGAAAAGATGTCGTTGAATAAAAATCAACAGATTACGTTGACGCTCAAAATGCTTTTTTAGAGCAACTTTGTTTTATACATCAGGTAAATAAACTTTTGTATTTTTAAATATTAACACCAATAATGCTTCCCTGTTAATTTAAAAATCGAAAGGGTGTTTTTTTAACTCAATGGAATGTAATGACTAATTTTATATATAGGTGTTTGGGGTTTTATTTACCATATGAAATCATTCATCTTTAAGTAAGTTGTTTTTTTGTTATGGGAGGGTTTTTATAAAAAATAAGGGATTTTAAATAATACTGAAACAACTAATGATAAAAATTTAAAAAAAGATGTAAAAGAATTGGTGGTGATGATAACCAAAGGAGATATTTTTGCTGATTTTTACGGTGCAGATAATAATATTATAGTGACATATAGCGATGAATATATTGATAGTTCAAGAATTTATTTTACTGGTGTAGATAATCTTGTGGGTGTAATAGCAATTTATACGTTATTTTAGATATCTTTAATACAGGAAAAAAGAGTAATATTCAGGCTTGATGAAAATAATTATCTTATATGCACAATGGATTTCAAGTTGTGTTGCATTCTGACTGATGTCGAAAATTTGTCTGGCGGCGCTGATATGAGTAAACTGCGCGTTTTGTTTTATCGTGGAGTCATTTGAACATGAACGAAGTCGCGGATTGGCAGCCAACTGCCCCTATCGCCAACCTATTGAAAAGGGCAGAAATTCTGGCAGAAATACGGCGCTTTTTCGCAGAGCGTGGGGTATTGGAAGTTGAAACCCCAGCCATGAGTCAGGCGACTGTCACTGACGTCCATCTGGTTCCCTTTCAGACCCAGTTTGTCGGGCCGGGTGCAGCAGATGGTCTTCCCCTGTATCTGATGACCAGCCCCGAATATCATATGAAGCGTCTGTTGGCCGCAGGCAGTGGCTCCATTTATCAGATGGGGAAAAGTTTCCGCAATGAAGAAGCGGGACGCCACCATAACCCTGAATTCACGATGCTGGAATGGTATCGTCCGCACTATGATATGTACCGCTTGATGAATGAAGTGGATGACCTGTTACAGCAAATTCTGGATTGTGAAAGCGCTGAATCCCTTTCTTATCAGCAGGCTTTTATTCGTTATCTGGATATTGACCCTTTGACAGCAAGTAAAGAAAAACTACGTGAAGTGGCGGCAAAACTCGATCTCAGCAATATCGCTGATCGTGAAGAAGACAGGGATACTTTACTGCAATTGCTTTTTACCATGGGTGTTGAAACACACATTGGTATTGAAAAGCCGACATTTATTTATCATTTCCCTGCTTCGCAGGCAGCGCTGGCAGAGATCAGTAAAGAAGATCATCGTGTTGCGCAGCGTTTCGAAGTGTATTTCAAGGGAATGGAACTGGCGAACGGCTTCCGTGAACTGACGGACAGCAATGAGCAGCGTCTGCGTTTTGAACAGGATAACCGCAAACGCGCATCAATGGGGTTGCCTGTACAGCCGATTGATGAGTATTTGCTTGAAGCTCTGGCACATGGTATGCCGGAATGTGCGGGTGTAGCATTAGGGGTTGACCGACTGATTATGCTGGCTCTGGGGGCTGAGCGAATCAGTGAAGTGATTGCATTCCCGGTAGGAATTTCCTGATTTATACACTTCGTCTTTCAAGTTGCCTCTTTGTTGGCTGCGCTCACTCATCCCGGTCACCGTTTTTATAAACATACGGTTATCTATACTCCCGGGGGGACTGAGAGGCTCCTGCCTCTCACCGGAGGCCAGCCTTTGGCTGGGCAAATTCGTTCCCGACTAATTTGTCTCTCCCTTCCCGCCGCGACGCATCTTGAATTCCATTGTGTATGATACCCCGCCACTTGCGGCGGGGTATTAAATGAATAAAGAATCAATTACTTATGTTCGTGATGTTCTTCGAGGAATTTCACCGCTAAATCAGGGAAATCGGTGAATGCACCATCGACATTGGCTTTATCGAAGACGATATCAAACAATTGATTTCCGCTGGTGGCATATTTGGGTAGCTGGTCAATGCGGATAGTATATGGATGTACCACCATATGGCTGGCGTGAGCTTCTTTCACCATACCAGTTAATTTAATGTTGTTTGGTGTAGAGTCATTGGCGATCAGCATGTGGTAATCGGGGCCAATACCGTCAGCATATTTTGCGACTTCTTTCATTGCACCCGGTTTAAACATCCAGTCATAACTGTAGTTATGCCAAGTTCCATCGGATTTCTGCTCGTAGGTTTCATTCCAGTCAGTGTAAGCAATCAGTTGAACCAGTTTCAGATCCATCCCCAATTTTGGTTCCAGATCATTTTTAATACGTTTCAACTCATTGGCATCAAAACATTGCAGATAAACGTTATCGCTCTTTTTGGTGTAACCGTATTGTTTCAGCACTTCCAACACTTTTGCAGTGATGTCTTTGCCTTCCTGACGATGGAACCACGGTGCTTTGATCTCAGGATAGATACCGACGTTCTTTCCGGTAGATTTGTTCATACCCTGAATAAATTCCAGCTCTTCCTGAAAAGTGTGGATGCGAAAATCTGATTTTCCCATTGGAAAGCGACCGGGATAGCTTTGTACTTTTTTGCCATCCTTGATATCAAACCCTTCAGTAAATTTCAGTGACTTAATTTCTGGCAGGGTAAAGTCAATGGCATAGTAACGACCATCAGCACGGGCGCGGTTCGGAAAACGCTCAGCAACATCAGTGACGCGATCAAGATAATGGTCATGTAGAACGACCAGTTCATTATCCTTGGTCATTACCAGATCTTGTTCAAGATAATCTGCGCCCTGAGCAAAAGCCATCGCTTTAGCAGGAAGAGTATGTTCAGGCAGATAGCCGCTAGCTCCTCGATGCGCGATAACAATTTTATCTGCTGCATGTGCAATACCTGACATTGATGAAGCTAACAGAAGACCGGCCATAATTGTTTTAACAGGGGTGTGCATTGGGGTTCTCCACTTGTGGTAATGAAGGTGTTTATGGGTAATTAAATGGTGTTTTATATGAATTTAGAATACTGAATATAAGAGGGAACACAGTGTTACTGTATTATTGTCGCCACTGTTGAACGAGATGAAACAGTGGCGACCCGGGAATAGCTTTATTTAAAACAGCTTGTTGATTAGCGGTTCTGCGCTTGTGCTATTTCCTGTTTGTGTTTGTTTTCAAGTAGCATAACAAACAACAGCAAAATGACAGACAGAATACTGCCGCCAACCATGACCATAAAGCCGCCATCCCAACCGGTGAAATCAACGGTATAACCAACAATAGCGCTGGCAGCTACCGAGCCACCGAGGTAGCCAAACAGACCTGTAAAGCCAGCCGCAGTACCTGCTGCTTTCTTCGGTGCCAGCTCAAGAGCATGTAGGCCAATCAGCATAACAGGGCCATAAATCAGGAAGCCGATCACCAACATACAGATCATATCAACATTAGGATTACCTGCCGGATTCATCCAGAAGATAATTGTAGCGATAGTGACGAGCGTCATAAAGAACACGCCGGTAGCACCACGGTTTCCTTTAAATACTTTGTCCGACATCCAGCCACACAACAGCGTACCGGGGATACCCGCATATTCATACAGGAAGTAAGCCCAGGAAGATTTATCCAGTGCAAAGTGCTTAACTTCTCTCAGATAAGTCGGTGACCAGTCAAGGATACCGTAACGGAGTAAGTAAACGAATACGTTGGCAATAGCTATCATCCACAGGAGTTTGTTAGGCAAAACGTACTGCATGAAAATTTCTTTTGCAGTCAGTTCTTTTTCATCTTTTTCTGTATAGTCAGGTGGATAGTCGTTTTTGTATTCTTCGATTGGTGGTAAGCCACAGGATTGCGGTGTATCACGCATCAGGGCCAATATGACTAAAGCAACCAGAATAGCTGCAAATGCTGGCATATAGAGAGCTGCTTTCCAGTCATTGAACCACGCCATACCGAGGAGGAACAGTAATGGTGGCAAACCACCGCCAACGTTATGAGCGCAGTTCCAGATAGAAACGATCCCGCCACGCTCTTTTTGTGACCACCAGTGAACCATGGTACGACCGCAAGGAGGCCATCCCATACCCTGGAACCAGCCACACAGGAACAACAGGACAAACATGACCGCAATGCTTGAAGTTGCCCAAGGTACAAAGCCCATGAACAGCATTACGGCTGCCGCAAGTATCAGGCCAGCCGACAAGAAAACCCGGGGATTAGAACGGTCGGAAACGGAACCCATGATGAATTTTGAGAAGCCGTATGCGATTGAGATCCCTGACAGAGCAAAACCCAGATCGCCTTTAGAAAAGCCTTCTTCTACCAGATATGGCATTGCCAGCGTAAAGTTTTTCCTTACCAAATAATAAGCAGCATAGCCAAAGAAAATCCCCATAAAAATTTGCCAGCGCAAGCGACGATAGAGTGGATCTACTTCTTGCGCAGGCAGCCGGGCTTTGTGAGGCGCCGGTCTGAATATACTTAACATGTTTGTCTCCACATGACTTTTTAGTATGAGCGAATCACCACTGTTTAGTAGTGACCAGCAGTAAACGAAAGTTTCAATTTATTTTTTTCTATATCGAAAGAAAGAATAGCTAAAACAGACTTATATATCTGTGAAGTATCGCTAACATATGGATATAATTTCGTAAAGTCCGCAATTTTGAGCGATTTATGGCTTTTTGGAAATAAGTTTTATTTTAATTATCGTGATTTCCGTCACAGTTAAGAATGTTTATTGGTTATTTGTGAGCGTATTCCATTCGTTTATTTTCTTTTTGTCATAAAGGACTATGATTATTGTGGGAATATATTCGCCGTTTAATAATACGAATCTTATTTGAAAAAATATAAGATTATCTGAACATATGGTGATGAATGAAAGCGTGATATTTTTTGCCTGTTTTCTTAACTGATATTGACTATTTTTTGCTGTTATTTTTTATTTAATAATCTGGATTATATTTATTGACATATTTTGCGTTTTTTATAACACGGTTATAAATAAAATGATTGAGTTTTGATTCAGAAATAATAGATATTACTACAAATGGTTATTCATGCTCTCGAAGCAGGGTTTTATGAGGGATGAATGGCTGTTTTATAAAATAAAAACAAGTTATATCAAAGTGATAAAGTGGTGTATAAGGCGTAATACACACTATTCACTAGTAAAAAAATCCAGTTATGGGCTAATTGTGTAATTAATTAAAAGTTGTAAATAAATATTAAATAATAATTCTTTAATTTTAAATAATTTTCTTGAAGTTTATTTTTTTTATTCAGTGAAGGTCAACATAAGGTAATTGTAGGCGCCAGATGTGGACAGTAACTGAACTTTATTGACTAACAGCATAAATATCTCCATTCATCATAAAAAATGATGAAACAAAATGGAGAACAGAATGAGAACATCATTATGAATACTTACACACACAAGGCAATATTACACACAGCATTTATTGGGCAGCAATCCTCATTCTCTCATTCTTCTGATATTAATGGCATTAATATCAGCTATATGGAAAAAACACTTCAGCCATGGTTTGATAATGTACCATTCCGGTTAGCAAAACTGGCAAAAATAGCACCGCATGATATTGCTGTTTCAGATCCGCATGGAATTCTGGAGTTTGGTGAGTTACAGCAACGCGTTATCAGCGCAGCGAATGTTTTACGCTCCTATGGCGTAACAATGGGAAGTTATGTCGCTATTGCAGCCGAGAGGGGTATTCCATGGTTTATTACGATGCTGGCGACTTGGCAGATCGGTGCAGTATATGTTCCCCTTAACACCATGATGCCGGAAAAACGTCTGAATGATATTCTCGCCAGCTTACCAGCGAGTACTCTGGTCTCTGATGAAACGGTCTCTGCGGGATTGAAAGCATCAACACATATTCCGATGGAGCATCTTGCCTATACAGTTGAGGAAATAACGGAAGATGTCGTTATTCCTGAATTAGGCGATCATCCGGCCTATGTCATGTTTACTTCCGGTTCTACCGGGCTACCGAAAGCTGTGCAGGTACAGCATGATAATCTGGCAGCCTTCCTGTGCTCACTGGGCAAATTATTATCAGTTAACCAGCATGACCGTATGCTCGCGCTGACTACTTTCTCTTTTGATATCTCAGTCCTTGAGTTACTGCTGACGGTTGTTCATGGGGGCAGTATCTACATTGCACCCACTGATACTCAACGTGATGCGATGGCGTTGTCCCGGGTGTTCTCTGATCCTCAATTTACTCTGGCTCAGGCAACTCCGGTAACGTGGTCAATGGCACTGAATGCAGGCTGGAAGCCGCGGGCTGATATGAGCATGCTTTGCGGCGGTGAGGCTTTGTCACAAGATTTGGCCGATCAATTAACCGCCTCTGGTGGCACTTTATGGAACCTTTATGGCCCGACAGAAACAACAATCTGGTCAACGGCGTTCCGCATGAAAAAAGGAGATAAGGTACAGTTGGGCGAGCCGATTCCCGGCACCAGCATCAGTATTGTGGATAAGAATCTGCGTCCTGTGGCTAAAGGAACGGTCGGTGAGATCCTGATTGGTGGGTTAGGTGTGACAGCCGGATATCGTAATAATCCGGTTGAAACAGCTAAACGGTATGTCCCTGATATCAACGGAAAGGGGAAAAGAGCCTATCTGACCGGCGATATGGCTCGTATGACTGAAGATGGCTCTCTCATTTATATGGGAAGGCAGGATGATCAAGTCAAAGTCCGTGGTTATCGAATTGAATTGGGTGAAATAGAAATCGCGTTGAGAAAACAACACGGGGTTCAGGATGCCATTATCCGTGTTGCGGGAAGCGGTGATTTTGCCAAGATACAGGCGTTCGTATTGTTTAACCCTAATATGGTTATATCGGAGGAATGGGTACGTGAGACTCAGATCGCACTGCGGGAATGTCTACACGAAGCCTGGATCCCCTCTGAATATTACCGGATTCCTTATATTCCGCTGACAAGCAGTGGCAAGCGTGATCGGAAACGTCTGGAAGAAGTGGCAGAGCGTCTGAATACCAATCATGATGCGGTACAGCCCGAAACAGAAACAGAAAAACGGGTTTATGCTATTTGGGGCGATTTGTTGGCTGCGGAAACTTTTGGCATTACCGATGATTTTTTCCAGATTGGCGGTAACTCGATTCTGGTCGCCAGAATGGTAGAGCGGATTGAAAGAGCATTCTCACTCAGGATACCTATTTCCGGCATCTATGTTGAACCCACAATTGCCCGAATTGCGGCTATTCTGGATGAGATGCGTGAAGTTCACAAAAATAATCTGATCCCTTTCAGCAGTGTTTACCGTAGTGAAGCGCTTATTCAGCAACATGCAGAAACGCTGAGAAAAGATGTTTACCTGAAAGAAAGTATACGCCCTGATGGTTTACCACATGCGAACTGGTATGAGCCTGATACTGTTCTGCTGACAGGTGCGACCGGATATCTTGGCCTGCATTTGCTGGAACAACTGTTGAAACAGACTTCAGCTCAGGTTATCTGTCTGTGCCGTGCCGACGACAAAGCACATGCGCGTGAGAGGATCAGAGAGGGTTTTGCCCATTATCAGATTGATGTGGGTAATGGCCTTGAACGCGTGGATTTTGTGATTGGTGATCTGGGGCAACCCCGTTTCGGCTTGCTGCCGGAAATCTGGGATAAACTTGCGCAGGATGTGGATGTGATTTATCACAACGGTGCGCTGGTCAACTTTATCTATCCTTATAGTTCACTAAAAAGCATTAATGTTGATGGCACCAGAACTGCACTGGAATTTGCCTCTACTTCACGTTTGAAACATTTCCATTATGTTTCTTCTGTGAATGCCTTGTTTGCCACTGAATCACCCCGGCCATTTATGGAAGATGATCGCGCCATGAGCGAAACAATACGTGATCCTTCCGGTTATTCGGGCAGCAAGTGGGTATCTGAAGGGATTATCAACATTGCTCGTAAACGGGGTATGCCTGTGAGTATTTACCGTCCCGGTCTGATCCTCGGACATACCCGTACCGGCGCTGCTCAGGGAAATGATTATCTTGTGGCTTCCCTGAAAGGTTATCTGGAAATGGGGTCCTATCCTGCTCATGGATTACTGCTGGATATTGTACCGGTTGATTATGTGGCGGCTTCACTGGTGCATATTTCTAAACAGCGTGAATCTGACGGGAAATTCTTTAACCTGTTTAATCCGGTGCAAATTTCTATCCGTCAGTTTTTCGATTGGGTGCAGGAGTTTGGCTATATCCTTAACCCAGTTCCTTTCAATGAGGGGAAAGAGAGAATTCTTGCTCTGGATGATTCCCATCCGCTGTATCCATTGATTCCGCTGATTCGGGATATGACAGAGAAACCTTACCGTGCGCTGGATCCTGACTATATCCATGAAATCCAGCCAGAGCTGGAGCTGAAACAGACGTTGGCAGCACTGGAAGGGTCTGATATTCAGTGTCCGGTTATTACATCTGAATATGTCAGTCAGGTACTGAATTATCTAATCAGTACCGGGTTCTTGCCTCAGGTATTGCCGGCAAGTTACAGGCAAGGAGTGTTTTCATGGAACTCTTAACAGAAAATGAAGCTGCGCTGTGGATAGTTGTCATTAACAGTAAAAAGCAGTATTCAGTCTGGCCTGACGAATATCGGGTCCCGATTGGCTGGATGTCGACAGGTAAGGAAGGTTCCAAAGTTGAGTGTCTTGAGTATATTGCGGGTCTATGGCCGGAACCCACTAAAAAGCAGGCTGATATGCACTAAACAGATGGATGAGTAGATCAGATTATTTATCGTGGGCATCGCCTCAAAGGTGATGCCCATTTTTTCTGAACAGGAAACCACGCGACACAGATTTAAATCGTCTTATTTTTCGTTAGCTATGCTGTTTTATCGGCTTCTGTAACTTGCTATTTTCTTGGCGTGACCGCAGAAGCAGAGTGATTTATTACCAATAGGGTATAACACGCATCTTGCCGCTGAATTAGTATATGAATATCTAAGCTTGAATATAAAATTCAAAGTGACTCTCATGTAGTCATGGTCAATGCTGCTAGCACCTTTGATTGATGTAATTCATCTTTTTTCTTGTCCTGAATTTAGATCTATTACACCAACGGATGGCTTATTTTTTCTTTCCTTTCATGGGTGGTCTTATTGAAATAAAGCAGAAAAAATTACACCTATTTTTCAGTCCGTTAAAAATAAATATATTTATTTTTAATAATACCTATTGACCTCATGTTAACTTGAGGTTCTAGAGTAAGGATCCAATGCTGCTACCAATTGATAAAATATTTCACAGAACTTTCGTAAATTGAAAAATAAAATAGGATCACACGATGAAAACCTCAAAGTATATTATCGCGTTATTGGCACTAAGTACGATTTCATTTGGTTCAATGGCCGCAGTTGAGGTCAAGTCCGCGACAGGAGAGAAGATAGGTATTGTTTCCGTAACAGGGGCTGAAACGTTAGAAGCACTCACTGATCAATTATCCAAAAAGGCTGACGAAGCGGGAGCAAAATATTTCCGTATTATCGCTGCATCTGGCCAGAATCATTTAAATGGAACTGCTGAAATATATAGGTAGCTAATAGTTATCCATGAAATATTGATATTAACCTATAGATATCAATATCTAGATATAGGTCAATATCCGAGTGTTGAATGATTAGTTTTCATTCTGTTTAAGGATAGCTATTTTCAGAACTACGTAAATTCAAGCCCGGTTACTTTGATTTGAACGTGTTGGTTGTAGTGAGTAACCGGTTTTTCAGACTTGAATAATAAAGTGTTAACTGGGTAATTCAGATTTTCTGAATAATAATATGTTTTAAAAAACAACTTATTGGTGATGGGTTGAGAACATGAAAAATATTATTAATGAGAAGGTTATTAAAGATCTTGTTTATTGGATTGAAAAAAACATTGAGAATGAATTAAACATTGACATCGTAGCTAAAAAGTCTGGTTATAGTAAATGGCATTTGCAGCGGATTTTTAAAAATATAACAGGAACCACACTGGGTAGCTATATAATCGAACGACGTTTGTCTAATGCTGCTATTTCTATCTGTTCATCGAAAAATACTCTTTACAATGTGGCGTTACAGTATCAATTTGATTCACAACAATCTTTTTCCCGATCATTTAAAAAACATTTTGGTATAACGCCAAGTGAATGGAGAAAAAATCTGAACTCTAATAATCTTTTTTCCTTGGTTTATAAGGCGGAATAGTGACACCAATAAGAAAGCAGAGTTGATGTGTTTGATTAAGTTTCTGCCGACTGGTCATTATCAGATTATGGCTTTGACCGATGACTAGAGACATGATGAATAAATTGGAATTCTGGCCCAATTCACGAAAAAACGGTGAGGTATTTTACCAATTGGCAGAAACGTTAGATTTTTTCTGTAAAACGAAAAGTTAACTCGGGTTACACACAGATGAAAAAAAATAGAGCCATTAATTTAAATAGAGCGTTAACGGTGGGAGAAGTCGCAAAGCGTAGTGGAGTGACGGTAGCGACAGTACATTTTTATGAATCTAAAGGGTTAATCAAAAGTTCACGCAATCAGGGAAATCAACGCCGTTTTCCTGCGGTTGTGCTGCGTTATATCGCAATTATCAAAGTAGCACAGAGTACTGGCATTCCTTTAAAAGAAATACAGGAAATACTCAGTCAGTTTCCCCCCAACAGTAAACTTACCGCTGAACAATGGCGAATAATTTCTTTGCAATGGCGGGATTCGCTGGAGCAGCGCATAACAAAATTAACCCGGTTGCGCGATAATTTGGATAGCTGTATTGGCTGTGGATGTCTCTCACTGGCAGAATGCCCATTACGTAACCCGAATGATATTTTAGGAGAAACGGGTTCAGGGCCAATGATTTTATTACAAAAAGAAAAATAACTTATTCTACAAAGGGATTGGAAACATAGTTCCCGGCATTGTGTTCCTAAAATAGCGGTTTTTTGGCTAAAACAAGGATACCAAATCATCACATCGCTCAGTTTCTCTTCACAAAACGTCAATCACGGCTAATAAAAACCCCTCAAAAAATAGTGATATTTCTCACGATATTGATTTTTTTCTCGCTCAAAATACGCGTTTTAGATTCGTTTTTGTTCCTTATCAAACAATTTCTGCCCATTTTGGATATATTTTTATCATCAACCGGAACATTTACTGACCGGATAGGTGACTGGCATATGAGCGAAAGAAAGGAGCATCTCCGATGAATGGCTCTCCTGTAACAGAAACTGATGTCATTATTATTGGTGGAGGCGCGACAGGTGCTGGTATCGCAAGAGATTGCGCCCGCAGGCGCTTACGCTGCATTTTATTGGAGCGGCATGATATTGCGACAGGGGCAACCGGACGCAATCATGGTCTGTTGCATAGCGGTGCTCGTTATGCCGTCACAGACAGCGAATCGGCAAAAGAGTGTATAAAAGAAAACAGGATCCTCAAATCTATTGCCCGGCATTGCATTGAAAAAACACACGGTTTGTTTATTACTTTGCCGGAAGATTCACTGGAATATCAGCAAACGTTTATTACTGCGTGTGAAAAGGCAGGAATTGATACACAGGCGGTTGATCCTGAAGAAGCGAAACGTTTTGAACCGGTGGTTAACCCGGATTTGATCGGTGCCGTGATTGTGCCTGATGGGACGGTTGATCCTTTCCGGCTGACGGCTGCCAACATGCTGGATGCCAGAGAGCATGGCGCACAAATACTGACTTATCACGAAGTCATGGGGTTGATTAGGCAAGGGGATAAAATTATCGGCGTGAATGTTTACGATCATCGCGCTAAACGCCTGTATAACATCTATGCGCCGATAGTGGTCAATGCTGGTGGAATTTGGGGGCAGAAAATTGCGGAATATGCGGATCTCAAAGTCCGTATGCTGCCGGCCAAAGGATCGCTGCTGATCTTAGGGCACCGCATTAACAATATGGTGATCAACCGTTGTCGTAAACCCGCAGATGCCGACATTCTCGTACCCGGTGACACTATCTCGCTGATCGGCACGACTTCTTCCCGCATTGAATATGATCAGATTGATAACATGTATGTGACTCAAGAAGAGGTCGATATCTTAATCCGGGAGGGAGCAAAATTATCCCCCCGGCTTGCGGAGACCCGTATCTTAAGGGCTTATGCGGGAGTCCGGCCTTTAGTCGCGAGTGATGATGATCCATCGGGCAGAAACGTCAGTCGTGGTATTGTACTGCTTGATCATGCCCAACGTGATGGTCTGGACGGATTCATCACTATTACTGGCGGTAAACTGATGACATATCGCCTGATGGCTGAATGGGCAACTGATAAGATTTGCGAAAAACTTAATATTACCGCGTATTGTACGACTGCACAGGAGCCATTACCCGGCTCAGAGAATTTCTCCGAACAAACACGACAGCACACGTCACACAGTAAAACCTTACATAATCAAAACCCGCATCGTAGCACGGTGACTCTACCCGCTCCCATTCGTGGGTCAGCCATTTATCGTCATGGAGATCGCGCCAACCAGTTACTGAGTGCTGAACGATCAGATAAAAGCTTGGTATGTGAGTGCGAAGCGGTAACGGCGGGAGAAGTACGTTATGCAACGGAAACTTTGGCGGTTAATAATTTGCTGGATTTGCGCCGACGCACCCGCGTTGGTATGGGAACCTGTCAGGGAGAACTGTGTGCCTGTCGTGCCGCAGGGTTACTTAATCGTCTCGGTGTAATAACAGAACAGGAATCAGAGCAGCAACTGAAACAGTTCCTTAATGAACGCTGGAAAGGGATTCGCCCTGTCGTTTGGGGGGATGCGTTACGGGAAAGCGAGTTCACCAGCTGGATTTATCAGGGGCTGTGCGGTTTAGATGACGATGATACCGGCACCGATAACCAGCCAGTAACGGAGACTGACAATGAAATTTGATACTGTCATTATTGGAAGCGGGCTGGCGGGACTGACGAGTGGTATTCGGCTGGCAGAAGCAGGTAAATCCTGTGCGATAGTCAGTTCAGGCCAAAGTTCTCTTTATTTCTCTTCTGGCTCGATGGATTTTCTTTCCCGTTTACCTGACGGGAGTGAAGTCACTCATCCCTTACATGCGTTGTCTGAATTGACCAGACAGGCTCCGCACCATCCCTACAGTCGGATAGGAGAAAAAAACGTAGTATCACTGGCGTATCAGGCTGAAAAATTAATCAGGAATAGCGGGCTGGTTATGACTGGTTCTGCTTCACAAAACCATTATCGCGTTACGCCCATCGGTCGTCAGCGCATGACTTGGTTAAGCCCGGCACGAGTGCCGGTTCGTGAGCTGGAGCGCCCATTTAAATGGGAAAGTGTTGTTGTGATCGGCATTGCGGGGTTTCTGGATTTCCAGCCCGGGATCGTTGCCAGTGCATTACAGAGACAGGGGGTGAAAGCCAGTGCGCAGGAGATTCATTTACCTTTTCTCGATAGATTGCGTGATAACCCCAGTGAATTTCGCTCCGTTAATATAGCCCATTTGCTGGATCTGCCTCAAAACCTGACGCTGATAGCGGAGGAAATCAGCCGTCTGGCGCAAGGGTATGAGGCTGTCTTCTTGCCTGCCTGCATTGGTCTGGAAACTGACCAAGTTGTGCAGGTATTACAGATACAGATAAAAAAACCGATCTATTTATTACCGACATTACCGCCTTCCCTGTTGGGTATCCGGGTGAATCAGATATTACGTGATCGGTTCCGCCACTTTGGTGGAGTGATTATGACGGGAGATACAGTCAATAGTGTGGAAATGGCAGACAACCATATTACTGGTTTGTATACCCGTAATCATGGTGATATTCCACTACGTGCTTCCCACGTTATTCTGGCAACCGGTAGTTTTTTCAGTAATGGGCTGAAAGCGAAATTTAACCGGATTTATGAACCCTTACTTGATTTAGATCTGCTGGCGTACTCCTCCCGTGAACAATGGACGCGGCAAAACGTTTTTGTTCCTCAGCCTTATCTTAAATTTGGTGTCACCACGGATGAATATTTACGACCATTAAAATCCGGTCAGGTTGTGGAAAATCTGTATGCTGCCGGTGCTGTGTTGGGGGGATATGATCCTTTGTTTGAAGGCTGTGGTTCCGGCGTTTCTTTATTGAGTGCCTTATTTGTTGCTGAACAGATCATCACCGGGCAACGAGTCACAAAACAGCGGATACCGGAGATTGCACAATGAACATAGCGGAGAATAGCTTTGAAAGCTGTATTAAGTGTACTGTCTGTACTACCCATTGCCCCGTGGTTAAAGCTAATCCAGGCTATCCCGGGCCAAAACAGGCTGGCCCGGATGGAGAGCGATTGCGTTTAAAAGATCCTGCTTTATATGATGAAGCACTGAAATACTGCACTAACTGCAAGCGCTGTGAAGTTGCATGTCCGTCTGATGTAAAAATCGGTGATATTATTCTGCGAGCAAAAGCAGAGTATCACTCACAACGCCCTAAATTGCGGGATGTTATTCTCAGCCATACCGATATGATGGGCACTCTTTCTACTCCGCTTGCTCCCATCGTCAATTCAGTTACCAGCCTGAAACCAGTGCGCCATTTGCTGGATAAAATGCTCAGGATTGATCACCGACGTGAATTACCAAAATACGCTTTCGGTACATTTCGGCGCTGGTATCACAAACAGGCATCCATCCAACAGCAGTTTACAGAACAGGTTGCCTATTTTCATGGCTGTTTCGTCAATTATAACCATCCACAACTGGGCAAGGATTTATTGAAAGTCTTTAACGGAATGGGGATTGGCGTCCAATTACTGACCCGGGAAAAATGTTGTGGCGTGCCGTTGATCGCCAATGGTTTTATGAATCGGGCGAAGCATCAGGCGAAAGCTAACCTGCACTCACTAACAGAAAGTGTGATTGAGCGACAAATTCCCGTTGTAACAACTTCATCCAGTTGTACTTTTACCTTACGTGATGAATATCCGCATATTTTGGGTGTTGATACCCGCCCGATACGTGATCATATTGAGCTGGCAACCCGCTACATATATCGGTTGCTGGATCAGGGGCGTGATCTGCCTTTGAAGCCGATGCCCCTGAAAGTGGCTTACCATACGCCATGTCATATGGAAAAAATGGGTTGGGCAGCTTATTCGATTGAGTTGATTAAGCGTATTCCGGGTATTGAATTAATTATTCTGGATTCTCAGTGTTGTGGTATTGCCGGAACTTATGGTTTCAAAAAAGAAAATTATGAAGTATCTCAGGGAATAGGAGCTAACCTGTTCCGGCAAATAGAAACGAGCGGCGTGGATTTGGTGATCACCGATTGTGAAACCTGTAAATGGCAGATTGAGATGTCTACCAGCAAAAAATGCGAACACCCGATCAGTTTACTGGCGCGAGCATTGGGCTGAATCAAGCCATTTTCCTGTTAATGAGGCAATTAGAACGATTATTCGCCTCATTTTATGAGGCGAATAGTGTTGTTATTTGCCTCATTTAGTGAATAGAATGACCAACTGATTGATATCATGAGGTGGATGGTCATGTGGATATGGGAACAGAAAAATTGGCCTGATTTCCAGTGGAATGAGCGTGAATTGATCGCCATTCTGCGTGAGATTAATTTTAATCAGGGATTGTTACTTGGTTTATCTGCGACTGAAAATACAGAGCAAGCAACGCTGGATAACCTTTTAGCTAGTATTCTCTACTCTTGTGAGATAGAAGGAGAAAAACTAAACGTAGCATCAGTACGTTCTTCATTGGCGAATCATCTGGGTATCAGTGAGGAAAAACCGTATCCAATCAGCGAACAATCTGATGGCATCGCAAGAATCGCACTTGAAGTCGTAGAAAAATACCAAGAACCGTTAACTCTTGAACGCATTTTGCAGTGGCATGAGTGGATGTTTCCTGTCGGTCATCGGTTAATTAATCCCATTAACGGCGGGCAATTGCGACATGGCGGCATCGAAGTTGTGTCGGGTAGAATAGACAAACCTGTTGTCCATTTTTCAGCCCCGCCAGCCGAACGGTTACAGCAAGAGGTTGCACAGTTTATCACATGGTTTAACCGTTCCTCTTATGACCCTAATCTTGATCCTATCTTGCGGGCAGCAATTGTTCATCTGTGGTTTGTTACACTTCATCCACTGGAAGATGGTAATGGTCGTATCACCCGTTTTCTGACTGATCTGGCTCTGGCGCAGGCAGAAAGCCGATCAATCCGGCTTTATGCTATGTCTGTGAGTATCTGCGAAAGCAGAAAACAATATTATGAAATGTTGGAACAGACTCAGCGTGGTGGGTTGGATATTACAGACTGGATGAGATGGTTTCTACAAACCCTGAATAGCACTCTGATTGTTAAATTGAAGCAAATTGATGGAACCGTGAAGAAAACCCGGTTTTGGCGTCGTGTTGATCAGAGCCAGCTAAATGAAGAGCAAGTTAAGGTACTGAACAGAATGTTAGACGGTGATTTCTCTCAGGGAATTAACAGCAGCCAATATCAGAAAGTAGCTAAAGTGAGCAGGGCTACAGCCACCCGACATCTAATCTACCTGACAGAATTGGGGTATTTGGACAAAACAGAAGCGGGTGGACGAAGTACGCGTTATGTTATCCATCATGTTAATGGCGTGACTAAGTAGGGCGAGGGTTCCCGCCCTGAAACCGCAAAAATCACGTCAATGATAAATTAATATAACCAGTCTTTGCCCATCTGATCTGCTGCCAGAATTGCGGCATAGACCTGATCCGGAGTAACGGTGAATGGCATATTGTGGATAGTTTCCCCTTCTGCACAGCTTACTTTAGCGACCTGCATAATTTTGTGGTGCAAATTTTCGCTATCGCGCAGGCCAAGCTGTTCCAGCGTAATTGGAAGGCCAACTTGTGTACAAAAATCGAGTACAGCTTCTAGCTCTTCATTGGGGCTATTTTCTAACATGAGCTGTGTCAGAGCCCCAAATGCGACTTTTTCACCATGATACAGGTGGTGACACTCTTCCAGTAGGGTAAACCCATTATGAATGGCATGTGCAGCGGCAAGCCCTGCGCTTTCAAAACCAATTCCGCTGAGATAGGTATTTGCTTCAACAATATTTTCAACCGCAGGGGTTGTCACTCCGGCTTCTAGCGCTAGTTTTGCTTTATAACCTTCTGCCAATAATGTGTCGTAACACAATTTAGCCAGTGCCAGCCCGGTCAGAGAAGTTCTTCCTCCTGCCATCGTCGGATTATGAGCTGTACTGCTGGCCCGAGCCTCAAAGTAGGTCGCCAGTGCATCTCCCATACCAGCCACAAACAGCCGGACAGGTGATTTCGCAATAATCTTTGTATCCACTAACACAATATCGGGATTTTTGGGATAGAACAGATAGCTATCAAATTCCCCTAATTCTGTATACAGAACGGAAAGTGCGCTGGTAGGTGCATCCGTTGAGGCCAGAGTCGGAGAAACAAGAATGGGTAATTTTGATTCGTGTGCTACAGCTTTTGCGGTATCAAGCGTTTTTCCTCCACCAATTCCAATCACGGCCTGACATTGATTAGTTAATAGGATGGCTGACAGGCGTTCTATCTCTTTACGGCTGCATTCGCCGTTGAAAACTTCAAAATGGCTGGTGACTTCATATGTTTTCAGGCTTTTACTGACCGTATCCCCAATAAGATTGAGTACAAAATTATCAGCAATGACAAAAACGTGGTCAGCAAGTATTTTCGTATACTGGCCAATGTAGGATATCGCATCTGGCCCTTGGATATATTTGGATGGAGACTGGATAACTTTCAGCATAAGAAATATTCCTTCTTCACTGGAAACTCACCATAACCTGTTAATAGCATCGGTATGTGACAGATTATCAGTCGTTTCGAATAAAAGTGTGTGTTTGCCTGTCCGCCAACACTATACGACAAAACATACCCGTAGGTTATCTGTAAAAGCAGGAAATGCGCGATTTGTGAGGAAAAGCGGGAAGGTGTCTGCACCCTGATTAGCTCAGGGCGCAATGTCGTTTTAGCGGGTCTGTACCAATGCCTTATCTGTAGAGTGAGAGAAAAAGAATTTCAAGATAAGGTTCAGTAAGATGCCATAAGCTGGCAGGAAGAAGAGCATACAAATAAACAGCTTAAATGCATAATCCACTAACGCGATTTCTACCCAGTGGGTTGCCATAAAGGCATCACTGCTGTGATAAAAGGCGATAAAGAAGAAGGCCAGAGTATCAAGCATATTACCGAAAAACATGGCCGCCGCCGGTGCCACCCACCAATTTTGATTCTGACGCAGACGATTGAACACGCCGACATCTAATATCTGACCGAGAACATAAGCCATAAAACTGGCTGTTGCAATGCGGGCAACAAACAGATTAAACGTGCCTAAAGCCGAAAAACCCTGCCATGATCCCTGAAAAAAGAGCGCAGAGATGAAGTAAGAGATAATCAGAGCCGGGAGCATGACCGTCATAATGATTCGGCGTGCTAATGGCGCACCATAAATACGTACGGTCAAATCAGTTGCCAGAAAGATAAAGGGAAAGGTGAACGCTCCCCAGGTGGTATGAAAACCAAAAATTGAAATAGGCAGTTGCACCAGATAGTTACTGGAAGTAATGATCAGAATATGAAACAGCGAAAGCCAGATTAAAGCCGAAGCTTTCTGCTGCTGAGTAAGTTGAAACATATTGTACCTTTTTGCTGGATGGGGTGAGGGAACCCAGAAACAAATTTCCCTGAATTATCAGGAGAGAAGCATCATACGCGGGTTGAGTAATATACTCAATGGGTTTCAAAATGCGGTGATTGAGGAGATTATGTAATATAATCCATCGCTATAGATTGTTTGAACCTACAGAGATTGTTATGTCTGATGCTTTTGCCAACCCCGATAAAACACTTGATACACAGGGATTACGCTGCCCAGAGCCAGTAATGATGGTGCGTAAAACTGTCCGTCACATGGATGTCGGACAGACTTTATTGATCGTTGCGGATGATCCGGCGACGACTCGTGATATTCCCGGTTTTTGTCGTTTTATGGAACATACGCTGCTTGCTCATGAGACAGCGGAAACGCCTTATCGATATCTAATCAAAAAAAATTAAAAGATTGCTTAATAAACTGGTAGAAATATAAACCCGTGCTAAGCTTATCAATGTGGGACTTGGAAATTTTATCACCTCACTGAGTACCATATTTCCTTTTGTCTTAATAGCAATCTTGAGTAACTGTAGTCCTATTTTGAAAAGGTGCGTCTTTAGCACCTTTTCAACTTGTTTTATTTATTATTGGCCTGTTTCATGAATAACAGCCTTAAAATCCACTTGGTTATTATAATGCTCTTTGGGTAAAGGATGCCTTTTAGAAAAGGATGCTGATAATTTTTTGTTTACATTAAGTTGTAATCAAATGAGAGTATTAAAGTGATAATCTGTATTCCGGCGTTTTTTTATCATAAACCTTGATATATATACAAAATGTTTGCCAGTAATCTGGAGAGTGTTGTTCAATTATTAATAGTCCGGTGGTTTGGCCACAACCACCGGACGGGTGTGAATGAAAGGGAGTGAAATATACTTGATAGGCTCGCTACCTTTATTTTCGTAACGAAAAAAGAAGTAAGCTGTTTAATAAATAAGTTGTGAAGAAATTATATGGTATAGTATATATATTATTAATGAACGATATAACGTAATGAGATGTAATATTAATTTCTGTTAATTATCGCCTAATAAATAATGCCAATAAAGCAGGTAATCCGGCAATAAATGCAAGAATCAGTAAAGATATAGAATAATTAAACATCAACAGTAGGTGAGCAATAAGTGGTCCTATACTTGCCCCAACAAATAGTACAAATGTATAGAGTGATATGGCTGTTCCTCTATATTGTTGATCAGCCAATGCAGCAATTACCCCAACCAGAGAAGGGACACTGAATGCACGCCCGCCAATAAAAATAACACTGGCAAAAAGTAATCCCCATGCGCTACCAAAAGAAACAGTGGCTGAGGCCAATATTAATCCTGTTGCTGCAATTAAAAAGCTCCACCGAACCAGCGATATTGCACCTATTTTTTGTATTATCCAGGGTGTAAGCAGGGAAAGAAACATCACGGGTAAAACAATCAGTCTTGTAGTGAAAGGTTTTATATCCATTGTGACAAATTTTTCGCCGTAACTTTCGTCCATCATGATATAAAAAGCGACTAAAGCTGATAATGTACATAATGTACTGAGGTATAACCACTTTAAGTTTTTCTCAAGCAATATTTCCGGTATTTTCTTATAAATATCAAACAATGTTGTTTTGTTATGCTCTTCTGCTTGATTGTGTTCCTTATCCCTGTGAACAACAAAATAAATCAAAATAATTGACGCAAAATAAACAGGAACCAGTGCAAGTTCGATAATATTAAAACCATAATGACTGAATGTTATGGCATAAAGCTGGGCGACAATACTAGCTGTCAAAAACCCCAAAGACATAAACGATATTGCTCTCGATTTCAGCGTGGAAGATAGGTTTTCATTCAGGTATGCCAGTATAATGGGCGGATAACAAGAGGCGGCAAGTCCCTGTAATACTCTGAGTGTTAATAACTGGCTAAAACTAGAGCAAAATCCGACTAGAATGGTGAATAACAGGAAAAATATAAAGCCAGTTAGCATGACCAATCTGCGACCAAAGCGGTCTGAAAGTGGGCCAGACAATAAAAAACCAGCCGAATAACCGATGCTGAAAGCGCTGCTCACCCATCCTGCCATGATTTTATTTTTATCAAAATGCTGGGTTATTTCCGTAAGGATCGGGATCGGAATATAAATCTGGCCTACAACAGTCAGGCCTGTTAATGCTAAAAGTACACTGATAAGTAGTGGGTATCGATGCAATGTTCGGGTTGCCATCCTTTATCTCCGATTGGAACTACGATGCCATTTTGGTACAAGCCACCCAACACATTGAACAGTGCTGATACAAATCGATACGGACTGTTTTTTCAGTTTAAGTGTATGGGATAAATTCGGGATTTCAAGGAGAGGGGGAAGAGCATACAAAAAATGCCATCGAACATTACTATTTATTACTCTATTTACGTGAGAGTATAAAACCACAGGATATTTTATTTAGCTATTATTTAATTTGATAAAACAAGTGTTCAAATTAACTGATAATATCTCATTAATAATTATACCAATCTAACTTGAAGATGCAGGTTTTAAAATCTGAAAATTGTCAGTCAGTCGAGTCGTCAATTCTTTCGCTTTTTCTGGTAAAGTGATCTGATTTGGGTAATAAATCAAGCATCTTCAATGGTGATTGGTATATATATCCCCCACTCATATTTGAGTGAGGGCGTATTCATGCAGAGAAATTATTTATTATCCTTTGTTTTTGATGCGCAGCAGACGGATCGCATTTGCTGTCACCAGTGCTGTGGCACCTGAATCCGCTAACACTGCCATCCACAATCCGGTAATCCCCAGTAAGCTGGTGATAAGGAATATAGCCTTCAAGCCTAATGCAATCGTGATATTCTGACGAATATTGTAGTGTGTTGCCCGTGACAGAGTAATAATTTCCGCCAGACCAGTCAGCCGGTTATGAGTCAGTGCGGCATCCGCTGTTTCCAGCGCAACATCCGTACCACTTCCCATCGCGACCCCAATACTTGATGCTTTCATCGCCGGTGCATCGTTAATGCCATCACCGACCATCATCGTTTTGTGTTTTTCATTAAGCTGCATAACTGCTGTGACTTTGTCTTCCGGTAGCAATCCTGCCCGGTAATCAATATCCAGCTGGCCTGCAATAGCTGCGGCTGCCCGGGGGTTATCGCCCGTCAACATCACCGCATTGACGCCTTGACGCTTCAGGGACTGGATAGCTTCAATGGCATCCTGACGCAAAGTATCCTGCATGGCAATCAGGCCAATAAACTGCTCATCCTGTACGACGGCAACGGCTGTTTTACCACTGTCTTCCAGTTCAATAACCCGTTGTTTCCATTCTGGTGATAAAATATTTTCAGACAGCCGTCCGGGTGCAGAGACCCGTATTTTCTGCCCTGATAACTGACCTTCAATCCCAATACCAGCAAGAGCTTTACGGTTTTCAGCCTCGACAACCGTTACGCCTTGATTCTCCGCTTCATTCAGAATGGCTTTTGCCAGCGGGTGATGAGAACCACTTTCTACCGCCCCCGCTAATGCCAGCAATGTCTCTACACTGATATTTTCCACGGGTTCGACATTCGTAACCTGAGGCTTTCCTTCGGTCAATGTACCGGTTTTATCCAGCGCAATCGTGGTGATGCTGCCGAGTTGCTCTAATGCTGCACCGCCTTTGATGAGTGCACCACGGCGAGTGGCAGCGGCAAGTGCAGAAGTAATCGCAGCAGGAGTTGAAATAACCAGTGCACAGGGACAGCCAATCAATAGCAGCGTCAGGCCGCGATAGATCCACATATCCCACGGTTCGGCGAAAAACAGGGGAGGTATCACGATAACAAGTGCCGAGAGCAGGATAATCAGCGGCATATAGATACGGCTGAATTTATCGATAAAGCGCTCAATCGGAGCACGGCGTTCTTCAGCTTCTTCAATTAACTGTAGGATACGGTCAATGGCATTATGCCCCGGTTCAGAAACAACCTGCATTTGCACTGATCTATCAATGGAAAGACAACCAGCGGCGACTTTTTCCCCTTGCTGGCGTTCAACAGGGACAGATTCTCCCGTCAGCGCACTTTCATCAAAACTGGCAAACGAGTTAAGAAGTTCGGCATCTGTAGGTAAACGAGCACCCGGAGCGATTTCAATAATGTCACCCGGACGCAGGTCAGCGGCAGGCACTTTTTTCTTGATGCCATCTTTTACAAGTAGTGCCTGTTCGGGAACCAGAGCCATCAGAGCGCTGACACCTCTTCGAGCACGACCTGCGGCATAACCTTCTAAGATCTCACCTAACTTGAACAGTAAAATCACCATTGCGGCTTCTGAAGTGGCATTGATGAACAACGCACCGATAGCCGCTACAGTCATCAATGTTTCAATAGCAAAGAAAGTGCTGGAACGGAATAGCCTGATGGCTTTGACCGCGATAGGATATAACCCAATCAAGACTGTTATGATGAAGGCTATTTTTCCGGTAGGAGCACTAATTTTAGCGATGATCCCGCTAATGGCCATCAATACCGCAAGCAGGATAATCGGAGAAAATGTTTTCCAGAGACTGGTTGCTGGTGGCAGTTGAGATGTTGAATCGGTTTCTTTGATTGCAAAGCCCGCTTGCTTTACCGCCTTGACGACATCAGCCCGAATATCTGAATCAGCATCTACAACCAGTTTTTCGGTAGTGAATAACACCTTGACCTGTTTAACTTTATCCAGTCTTTTCACTGCATTTTCGATTTTGCCTGCACAACTTGGGCAATCCATACCCTGTATAATCCAGTTAAAACGCTGTCTGGCAGTCAGTTCAGCGGGAGCTGTATCCTGTACAGGGTGTGCGTGTGTATGCGAGCAACTTCCGCCATGATGATCATGGGAATGGTTTTTGTGATGAGAGTGGTCATGATCATGGGAATGTTGATGTTTTGTATCACAGGTACGTGATTGCTTACTTTCATTTCTTATGCTGGAAGAACCCTGCAAGGCTCTTTTTGGGGACGAGATAGAGCCACGCTGCGACTGTTTATGTTTTTTGGAAATAGAGAACATAATGGCCTCTCAATGATGTTTATTCAGGTTGATTACCATTAACTCTACACTTTGGAGTTTACTCCAGAGTCAAATAAAAAAAGCAATTATTTTGATGAATTGTGCTATTTCTGATGGATCCGGCAATGCAGCAAACAACGTTGTAATTGGAAAAAATGGCAAGAATATCTCGGTATTGAAATGAGGCGTTGATATCAACGCCTCATTTCGGATGAGAATCAAAAAAATGATTTAAATAATCAGTGAACGGATAATCAAAAAATGCCCGATAAAACGGCAGGAGGCTACGATTGCTTTTGATAGTTTAAAAGGTAAACGGTATTGGCTAATAATGCTGATGCTGTGTGCGAGAAGTAACAGAATTGCTCCGACCATAGCTGAGAAACGGCTTTCATTACCGAGCGCAAAATATTGTTCTCCGGCAACCCAAACCATGATGAGTACCATCACCCAGGTATCCAGCACCCGCCAGCGTAACTGATCCAGACGGCTCCAGATAACCAGCATAACCACAGCACCTACCACCAATAAAATTAATGGCAGTGGCAAGAATAAATGGAAACTCATATGCAGGGCGAAGCTGATGGTATAGAGCAGATAACTCAGAAATAGCGCGACGAACGAGAATAGTAAATACTTACTGGGGAGCATTCGGAGTGAGTCAGAAAGCAGAGCGATGATAAGGCCTGCAATAATAAGGTAGCCTGAAGCTTCAAGATTTGGAGCCTGAAATGCCCATAATAGCAGAAGCAGCATCGTAACCGGATAGAACACCCATTGCTGCCATTTGATACCCCGATAGGCGGCATCAATATATAACCATCCAGAGAAGAACACAGCAAGAAATGGCCAACTCATATTTTCCTTTCCTTAAATATTCAGCGCCTGTTTTATCAGGAATTGCTGTTTATGATGGGGATAAAGCGAGAGTACCAACTTTAATTCTACATTAACGAGAAGGTAACGTTTTATTATCAAAAGGAATGTACGTCAATGAGTAATCGTTAGGGATAATAAATGGGAAGGCCATTTTTTTCCGGCTTCTGCCCCAGTCACAGTGTTGTTCATATGGCTGGGGAGTTGCTGTTTAGTACTACTTGTTATTTACCGGATATATGAAGGTATTATTTTTTTTCCAGCCGGTTTTTTTTCTGCCATGACAATAACTCAAAGACCCCGAAAAAGAAGATCTTAGTTTGCAACCAGCCAGAAAGTTTTTGGTCTTTAGGCTGAGAGTGTTTTAACAACAAAAGTTGGAAAGCATGCATGACTACCGTAAAAACCATAGCAATATCCATAAAATATTTTAATGGCTTAGGAAAGGGTTGAACCAAATTTAGGATCATAATCCCCCAGACACAGAGCATAATTGCTCTTCCCAATTGGATAAACATCATTGACTCCAGAATTGTATTTAAATAGCCAGACTGTCATTTACTGGCGGCGAATATATAATCTGTATGCAACCTGCCCGGCGATTTTTTCCCGGTGTAAATGCCAGTTTGCCGGGACTGCTGTTGCGGCAGATTCAGATTCTGCTTCGACATAAACCCAGCTTTCCTTAGCCAGCCATCCGTTAGTTTCCAGCAACTTGATGGTTTCTTCCAGCATTCCTTTTCGAAATGGTGGATCAAGAAAAATGATATCAAAGGGCGTTCCGGCCTGATTCAGATGTTGTAGCGTATTGTTTTGTATCACCCTGCCGTTATCTGCTTTCAGTAGCGCTAAATTATTCGACAGTTGCTTTGCTACATGACGATCGTACTCAATCAAAGTGGCACTGTTGGCATAACGTGATAATGCTTCAAATCCGAGAGCTCCGCTGCCGGAAAAACAATCCAGACAGTCAGCGCCCTGCATGACGGGCATTAACCAGTTGAACAGAGTTTCTCGGACACGATCGGTTGTCGGACGTAATCCCTCACTATCAGGAACCGGTAATTTTCTTCCGCGCCATTTTCCGCCAATAATACGAATTTGCCCTAAAGACGAGCGCTGTGGTTTTTTAGTCATAGTTACATAAATTAATTATTTGTCATCGCCGTAATATTATCTACTGCTTATCAGGCCTTGATGGTGAATAAAAAAGACGAGGATCAGGAAATCCATTGATTAATTTACCACGAAATCCTCAATAGAATATGTGTTGTGGTGAGATGAAAATGTTAGACTGGATTTTATCACCATTAGAACCTATCTCTGTAGGCGTAATTGTTAAAATAGAGACCTAACAGATTTCAATTTATGTCACAGCCAACAAAGAGGCAACTTGAAATATGAAGAGTATAGCGTCTATTGGTCTGAGTTCTTGACTTATCCCGATAAGAACTGATGGCCTGAAATAAAGGCCAATGCAGTCAGTTTCTGGTGTAGGTTGTTATAACGCCATAATTAACCGCGAGGAGTGTAGTGGCCGATGGCAAAAGAAAAAAAAAGAGGTTTCTTCTCTTGGTTCGGACTTGGTCGTCAGGAAAAGAAGCAGCAAGAAGAACAAATTGAACAAGAAAAGCTGGCAGCGGCAGAAGCGGAACAACAACGTTTAGCTGAAGAAGCGGCGCGTCAGGCGGCGGCAGAAGCGGAGCAGCAGCGTTTAGTCGAAGAAGCAGCGCGCCAAGCGGCGGCAGAAGCGGAGCAGCAGCGTTTAGCCGAAGAAGCGGCGCGTCAGGCAGCGACAGAAGCGGAGCAGCAGCGTTTAGCCGAAGAAGCGGCGCGTCAGGCAGCGACAGAAGCGGAGCAGCAGCGTTTAGCCGAAGAAGCGGCGCGTCAGGCGGCGGCAGAAGCGG
>NZ_JBBMXG010000029.1:0-37739 GCF_037996705.1 Xenorhabdus bharatensis
CATCCACATTACCATCATGTTGGCTCCATGCGGTGACTTCAAAAGAAGCCGGTAATGTTTCTGCCGCGACAACTAAAGAGTGGTAGCGGGTTACTGTCAGCGGTCGGTTCAGTCCTTTGAATACACCCTGCTGATTATGGTGAATTAAGCTGGTTTTACCATGCATCACTTCACGGGCTTTAACAACACTCGCACCAAAGGCTTGCCCAATCGCCTGATGCCCGAGGCATACGCCCAGAATAGGCAGTTTCCCGGCAAAATGAGAGATGACCTCCAGTGAGATCCCGGCTTCATCCGGTGTACAGGGACCCGGAGAGATCACCAAATGGGTCGGTGCCAGCTCTTCGATATCTTCAAGCTGTAGCTCATCATTACGTTTAACTAAAACACGCGTCCCTAACTCACAAAAGTATTGATATAAATTGAATGTAAAAGAGTCGTAGTTATCTATTATTAATAGCATAGGATCACATCCTACTGATTTTTATAGTTTTATATATTGCTTTGCCCTATTGGGCACTGTGCGTTATGTATTACGGTAAAATCAGGTAAATCAACGTCAACGATAGCAGGACACTCATCATACCACATAAGCTACTTTAAAATAGGGTCGGGAACCAGCGGAGTGAACCGTGGTTACAGGAGTGATGAAAAAGCGTTGAGATGGGAACGGTATTTTTAAGAGCCTGACACTTCGGAAAAGTGTAATAACCGGCAAATACCGCCCATATTCTAATTAGCAGGTAAAAAACGCTGTTTTCTCATCAGAATTACTGAGAAACAACCTTAGCAGAGAGGATGATAATGGGTTTAACCGGAACATTCTGATAAGGGCCAACATTTTCTGTTTTGACCTGAGAAATCTTGTCAACCACATCCATGCCTTTTACGACTTTACCAAAAACAGCATAACCAAAATCACGCTGACCATGGTCAAGGAAGGCATTATCTGCCGCATTGATAAAAAACTGGCTGGTTGCACTATCCTTATCTGCGGTACGTGCCATTGCTATCGTGCCACGCAGGTTGCGCAACCCATTATCAGCTTCATTTTTGATAGGCGCTTTGGTTGCTTTCTGCTTCATATCTTTTGTAAAGCCGCCTCCCTGCACCATAAAGCCGGGGATGACACGATGGAAAATCGTATTGTTATAAAACCCCTCATCCACATATTCAATAAAGTTTTTGGTGGTGATTGGTGCTTTATCACCATTCAGCTCAAGCTCTATTTCACCCGCTGATGTCACCAGCTTTACATAAGTTCCGGCAGCCAGTGCTGGGGCAGCCATCACGCTAATAGCACATGCCGTTATAAGCGGCACAAAAATACGTTTAAACATTGATGGTTCCTTTATTTTTGAGGTCAATAACAAAACTCTAAAATCAGTAAAACTCAATAAGTGTAATTCCCCATCAAGCTAAGTGGTAAAGATTTACTCATTTTTACGAGCAATAACACGTTTTACTGAATAATATCATCTAGATAAATACTATCTTCCCATATTTCGGATAGTATTTATTTTTTGAATAACGCCCGTCTTGATATGTATTCATACAAATTAGGCTGGAATGCGTTGTTAAACCGAAAGAAACTGTAATATAAGCGGGATAGTAATCAATGCAACCAGAAGTGAAATAATGATAGAAAGCGAAATAACTTCCTGCCTGAAATTATATATTCTGGCGAAAATATAAACACTGGCACCGATAGGTTGTGCAGCCATAACAACAGCAACAATCAGCCAAATATTATGGAGTTGTTGCATACCAAATAAATAATAAGCACAAATAAAAGTCACCCACGGTTGTATTCCTAATTTCAGTAATAACATCGGTGCCACCAATTTTAGGGCATCTTTATTGATGTGCTCTTTTAAGTTAAACCGGGATAACCCTAACCCCAATGCAAATAACGCCGTTGGCCCTGCTGCATTTGCCAGAAAGTGGGTAAGTGACCGTAGAAATTCCGGCAGTGGGATCCTGAACACAACAAAGATTAATCCTGCGATAACTGAAACAGTGAGTGGGTTGGTAAAGGTTGTTTTTAGTGCTTTCGCTATACTGTAGAAAAAAGAAACTCGGCCATTAGCACTGTGCCGTGTGGCTGCCATATCATAGCTAATGATGACCGCTATGATGGCGGGTATGTTGTGTAAAATCGTCGCGATTGCCGCCGGTAGCGCTGCGGATTCCCCATAAATGGAGAGCAATATTGGGATGCCCATATATCCCGTTGTGCCATAACAGGCCCCCATACTTAAAATTGAAGATTGAGGAAAACCAACCCCCATCAATTTTGCGATGGCAGTTCCCATAGCATAGACAATGCAGATCCCGACTAAACTGGCGCCTATAAATCCCCACTGTTCTAACTCGTTGATATCTGAACGTGCGATAGAAAGAAATAATAAGGCTGGCAGCGCGATGTAGAGAACGTAATCATTAATCAGTTTATCGGAATTACCGCTATCAGGGCGTATGCGACCAAAACAGTAGCCAATCAGTATGATGAGAAATATAGGAATAACGATCATAAACATTGAATAACTCCTGTACAGGTCAAAGTTATTTTTTGGCAATATTGCGATAACGATTTAATTTTGTTAAATAAATAATTCCTTTCTTATCATTGAATTTATCAATGATGGCAATGCAGAGGTGTCCTATGGAGCAGAATATGCGTGCTGAGTGTCTGGATGGTCGGCAAGTCACATTTGAACAATTACGAGCATTCGTCTTCGTCGCCAAACACGGCGGATTTACCCGTGCAGGAGAAGAATTAGGAAGAACTCAATCTACACTTAGCTTGAGTATTAAACGACTTGAAGAAGATATTGGCTGCCGTTTAATTAATCGACGACAAGGGCAGATTATTGGTTTAACCAATGAAGGAAAACAACTCTTACCCGTAGCAAAAGATATTTTATTTCGCATGACACAAGCCCTGCACTCAGTGAAGTCATTTCAGCTAAGAGGCAGGATAGCTCTCGGTGTGCCGGATGATTTCAACATTAAAAACCTACACCAGGCTATCTCATGGTGTCTAGAAAAAAATCCGGGGTTAAAGATAGAAATTACGGCGGCGTCCTCTCCGATACTCTCGGCTATGACCGAAAAGCAACAATTGGATGTTGTTATTCTTAAAAGTGTGGAAGGGAAATCAATCAATACTGAGACTGAAACACTTCTTCAAATTGATCCATTGCGCTGGGTTGCTTCAAAAGATTTATATTTCAATGAACTGCAAGAAATACCTTTAGTGACTTTTTCTGAGGGTTGTGTCATCAGAGCCTGTGCTATTAAGGCATTGGAAGATGTGAATAAGCCCTATTTTTTGGCGTATGTCAGCGCTTCATTCAGTAATATCAGCAGTGCAATACAACATGGTTTGGGGGTCGGTTTATTACCAGACAGTGCCATCACTGATGATTTATGCGTTTTATTTTCTAAACATGCTGTCCCCAGCGTTCCGGCAATTCAGCTTGCTCTTAAAATTGTAACTCAAGGTGAACTGTACACACTTTTTGCTGAATATCTGCGCCGTTCACTGGCAGAGTCTTGATCTCTGCTTCACAACAAGGGCAGTCAAAAAGTTAACCTGTCCACAAGCCGCTGCTCTCGCTATAATCACCGCGCTGTTTTTCGTGTATTCCGCAGGGAGATAACCATTTTGACCATCAAGAACTATAACTATCACATGACCCACTTTGTCACGAGTGCGCCAGACATTCGCCATCTGCCTCCGGAGACAGGCATTGAAGTCGCGTTTGCCGGTCGGTCAAATGCAGGTAAATCCAGTGCCCTGAATGCACTGACTCGGCAAAAGAGCCTCGCCCGTACCAGTAAGACCCCCGGACGTACCCAGCTGATTAACCTGTTTCAGGTAGAGGAAGGCATACGTCTTGTTGACCTGCCGGGTTATGGCTATGCGCAAGTGCCAGAGGAGATGAAAATCAAATGGCAGAAAGCACTGGGCGAATATCTCCAGAAACGTGAATGTCTGCAAGGGCTGGTTGTGTTGATGGATATCCGTCATCCGCTGAAAGATCTGGATATGCAGATGATCGAATGGGCCGTTGTGATGCAGGTTCCCGTCATGGTTCTGCTGACCAAAGCCGATAAACTGGCCTCAGGCGCACGTAAAAGCCAGTTGAATAAGGTACGTCAGGAGCTGGCCTCTCTGGAAGGTAACATTCAGATCGAGAATTTCTCTGCTCTGAAAAAAATCGGTATCGATAAACTTGAACAGAAGCTTGATACTTGGTTCAGCCAGCCTGCTATTGAGGTGGAGTAACTTCCACCTTTTTCTCTCCCTTCCTCGGAAAGAACCGTCAATCACGCATAAAAAAACGCCCCAGCCAAAAGAGATGGCTGGGGCAGCTAATATTCAGCTAAATCCGATTACGTGAAGTAAAAGGTCTGAAAGATAGAACATCTTACCTCTGTACCCTACGCCGACAACTTTACCTTATTTTTTTTATCAGCAAAAGATTTTTTTGTAATTAATTTTCATAAAACACCTCGATTCAGCCCCAATTATGTGATCAAACACCGAGATTACACCATTTTTTTTGTAGTTTAATTACATATTTATGAGATCTAGATCTAATCTAAAAGTGAGCCAAAATTCTTTTGTCATGCCTCTTCACGGCATAACAGAGAGATTTCTGGCTCATTAAATCGACGTCATTTACATAAAAATTATTCAAGAAAAATCAGTGAGCCTGATCCCAATTATCACCCGTCCCTACATCGACTTTCAGAGGGACATCGAGCTGCATGCTTTTCTCCATCAGCTCTCTGATTTTCTGTTCTGCGGTGGCCAGCTCTGACTCATGCACTTCAAACACCAATTCATCGTGAACCTGCATGATCATACGCACCTTTGGCTGTTCACGGACGATCCAGTCATCGACTGCAATCATGGCCAGTTTGATAATATCCGCCGCAGTTCCCTGCATTGGCGCATTGATAGCTTCGCGTTCAGAGGCTTTGCGACGCATACCATTTCGTGATTTGATATCCGGCAGATACAGGCGACGCCCTTCCAGTGTTTCAACAAACCCATGCTCAGCAGCCTGCTGACGGGTACGTTCCATATATTCCAGAACGCCCGGATAACGTTCAAAATAAAGATCCATATAACGCTGGGCTTCTCCACGCGGGATCCCCAACTGACGGGATAAACCAAACGCACTCATGCCATAGATCAAGCCAAAGTTAATCGCTTTAGCACTGCGGCGTTGCTCGCTCGTCACCTGCTCCAGAGGGACGCCAAAAACTTCTGCGGCGGTTGCGCGGTGAATATCTTTCCCCTGTGCAAAAGCCTCCAGTAAGCCTTTGTCCTGCGATAAATGCGCCATAATCCGCAACTCAATCTGCGAATAGTCCGCTGCCAGAATGCGATAACCTTCTGGTGCAATGAATGCCTGACGGATACGTCGCCCTTCTTCATTGCGGACAGGAATATTTTGCAGGTTAGGATCACGGGAAGAGAGACGCCCGGTTGCGGTTACAGCCTGATGATAAGAAGTATGAACCCGCTGTGTCACCGGGCTGACCATCTGTGGCAGCTTGTCAGTATAGGTCGATTTCAGTTTTGCCAGACCGCGATGTTCCAGAATAACTCTTGGCAACTCATGATGTTCCGCCAGTTCTTCCAGCACTTCTTCATTAGTAGATGGCGCCCCGTTCGGTGTTTTTTTCACAACAGGCAGATTCATTTTTTCAAACAAAATTACCTGCAATTGCTTAGGTGAAGCCAGATTGAATTCTTCGCCAGCCAGCTCATAAGCCGATTTTTCCAGTTCGAGCAAACGCGCCGTAATTTCTTTTGAATGCTCTGCCAGCGTGTTGGCATCAATCAGGACACCGGTTCTTTCCATACGGGAAAGCACCGGAACCAGCGGCATTTCGATATTCTGGAAAACTTTTTTCAGTGTCGGAACAGAATCAACCTGTGGGTACATAGCCTGATGCAAACGCAGAGTAATATCAGCATCTTCCGCAGCATATTTAGCCGCTTCTTCCAGCGCGATCTGGTTGAAAGTAAGCTGTTTTTTACCTTTTCCGGCAATCTCTTCAAAAGTGGTGGTTTTATACCCTAAATGACGCTCTGCAAGGCTATCCATATCATGCCGCCCTGCAACACTGTTCAGCACATAGGATTCCAGCATCGTATCAAAAACAATACCATTCAGTGCCACGCCATAACGTTCAAGTACACCTCGGTCAAATTTCAGATTCTGACCAATTTTAGGCAGATTCGCATCTTCCAGAAGTGGTTTCAGCGCTTCAAGCACCTCATGACGATCCAGTTGTTGTGGTGCATCCAGATAATCATGCCCCAGCGGCAGATATGCAGCCTCAACATTCGGTTCTCCTTCTGTCGGGTTTTCCACATCATCGACCGGAGTGACAACGGCAAAAGACATGCCCACCAGATTAGCGGTTAACGTATCCAGCCCATCGGTCTCTGTATCGAAAGAGAATGCCGGAGCCTGTTTCAGTTTTTCAATCCACTCATCAAGGGATTTCCGATCAAGGATAGTCTGGTAGCTTTCCGGAGAAATATTGACAGCAGCGGGTTTTTCGGGGGCTGGAGATTTTGGTGCAGTGCCTGCCGTTGATTTTTGTCCGCCTTTTTCCGCCGAACGGCCTTCCAGCCAACTGCCGCCTTGTACATCATTCAGCCAGCGTTTGAATTCGTAGCGGCTGAATTGTGCCAGTAATTCCTCGTTATCAGGGGCAGCGACCGCCAGATCCAGACAAGTTTTATCCAGTTCAACATCAGTTTTAATGGTTGCCAGCTGATAAGAGAGATAAGCCACCTCTTTATGCTGCTCCATTTTGCCGCCCAGTGTTTTTGCACCACGGAAGCTGAGCGTTGCAATCTCACCCAGTCTGGCATAGATATCATTCAGCCCCCCAAGCCCCTGTAATAACCCTAAAGCTGTTTTCTCACCGACACCCGGTACACCCGGAATATTATCGGAAGAGTCCCCCATCAGAGCGAGGAAATCGATAATAAGTTCTGGAGGAATACCATATTTTTCAGTGACCTCGTCCGGCCCTAAAATAGTGTTGGTCATGGTGTTTATCAGGGTGATATTCGGCGTGACCAGTTGAGCCATATCTTTATCACCCGTACTGATCAGAACAGAGCGGCCTTCTTTTTCTGCCTGTAGTGCCAGTGTACCAATGACATCATCCGCTTCAACGCCCGGCACAACCAGAACGGGTAACCCCATCGCCCTGACCATGTTATGCAAAGGCTCAATCTGATCACGCAAATCATCCGGCATCGGCGGGCGATGAGATTTATATTCAGCAAATAATTCATCACGAAATGTTTTGCCTTTGGCATCAAACACAACCGCGACATGGCTGGGTCTATACTGCATGATTAAACTGCGCAGCATATTCAGTACACCATACATGGCGCCTGTCGGTTCGCCTGCACTGTTTGTCAGAGGAGGGAAAGCATGGTATGCGCGATAAAGGTATGAAGAACCATCAACCAAAATCAGGGGATTATCTGCTATCTGTACCATAAAATTGTCTTCGTCGTTCTGGAGTATGAATAAAGAATAGAATGCCACACTGTGCTGTCATAGACGAATGTTGCGATCATTTTCTCGTTCTGATACCCGCTCTTTAATAAGTTTTCTGATAAATGAATTGTGGATAACTTTGTGCACAAAAAATTGGCACATAAAACAGATTTATGTATATCCATATCAAAAACGGATAACTAGAGGTAAAAATCAATGAATTACGTCAAATATTACGAAAATATTGCAATTGCTTACAAATCACTGACTTGTGGATATAACCGGAGTTTATGTTATGAAAGGGTAATTTCAGCAAGCATTGTGCCAGCCCTGTAATTAACTGGCACACTGCTTGTTTTTATCGCTTATTTCTTTGTTAGCAAATAATTCACGACTTCAGAGAATTTTGTGGCGTAGTCCTGAACGGATTTAGTCTCAATTCCACCATTATTGACCATGTATTTGCCCAGTACAAAAGTGGCCGGAACACCCTGCAACTGAAAATCCTGAGCCGCCTGACGTTCTTTAGAGGCTACCGATTTCACGATGAAACTATTCAGAGCTGCGTCATAATCCTCACCAGAAATACCGGCTTTAATAAACGCATTACGGATATCAGCTTTAGTATTGATAGTCTGAGTTTTCTGAATCCCATCAAATAATACAGGTAACACTTTATCCTGTACTTTCATCACAATAGCGACAGCCCAGGCATCGGTCAGATCTTTCCCCAAAGGCCCCAGAAAATCGACGTGATAGCGTTCATGCGTAACACCTTCCGGCAGGTTTTTTGCTATCGTACCGGGAACATGAAAGATATTTTCAAACTGGTAACAGTGCGGACAATAAAAAGAGAAAAATTCCACAACCTGAGGTTGATCAGCTACCGCTTTTTTAAGTTCAACATACTGCTTGCCTTCAGAAAAATCAGAAGCGCTGGCATTAAATGCCATAAACACTCCCACCAATGCGAACCAAAATTTTTTCATCGTGATCTCCAGAAAAATTAATACATCGGGGTTAGCTGTAAGGGGGGTTCCTGTAACAGCCGGATTTGTTCAGCAAAAAGACTTATCTGCTTATGCCAAAAGTCACTGTCAGCCATCCATGGAAACGCTTTGGGAAAAGCAGGATCCTGCCAACGACGAGCAACCCATGCCAGATAATAGACCATCCGCATCGCACGCAACGGTTCTATCAGAGCCAGTGTTTTCAGATCGAACTCCGCAAACTGGTTATATGATTCAAGCAGAATATCCAGCTGAATCAACTGTTCTTGCCGTGAGCCGTTGAGTAACATCCATAAATCCTGAATCGCCGGGCCATTACGGGCATCATCAAGATCAACGAACCATGCCTCGTCGCGCCACAAGATATTACCAGCATGACAGTCACCATGCAGCCGTAATCCCTGCCAGTCAATATTCCATTGTAACTCAACAACTTTATTCAGTTCGTCCAGCGAAGCAAAGAAAGCAGCCCTATGCGCATTCGGTATGAGGTTGCATTCTGTCAAATATTGATAGGGTTGATACAAATATTCGTTGAGGCTGATGGTTGGACGAGCTGAAAATGTTTTCTGGTAACCTATCTGATGAACCTTTCCCAGTAACCGGCCGACATCTTCCAGCTGATCAAAATTATCAGACTCATACTGACGACCGCCTACACTGGGGAAAACAGCAAAAAAGAATCCGTCATGCTCCAGTACTGTCTGCCCATCAAGAACCAACGGCGCAGCCACCGATAAATCTGCCTGCTGTAACGCCAGCGTAAATTCATGCTCTTCCTGTATTTGTTGCCGGTTCCAGCGCTGAGGACGATAGAATTTTACGACATAACGTTTACGGTCTTCATCCATAAACTGGTAGACCCGGTTTTCATAGCTATTCAGCTCCGTTAAACCCGAATCAACACGCAGACCAGACTGCGCCAGCGCATCCATTATCAAATCCGGCGTAATATTTTGAAAATTAAAAGCCATAGTTTCTGCCACAACAAAGTTCTCTTTAATCAGTCGTTAATCATACCCTGAGGGTACAGTGAACAGCCCGCAACCATAACCCGTCTTACAACAAAGGGACATGATTGGGAGAAAAAATTGGGCTGTCAACGCGCGTAAAGGTTATACTCATTTGTTCATATAAGCACTGTTACATATTGATTCACAAGGGTTACATAACCAAAGATAAAATATATCGGTTAAAAATATCAGGTGATTTAACATGACGTATCCAAAAATCAGTGGTGCCATTCTGGCCGGAGGGCTATCCACCCGTATGGGCGGAAATGATAAGGGATTACTGCAATTCGGTGGAGCACCATTATACCAACACATAGCTGCAAAATTGCAGCCACAGGTTCATGAACTGCTGATTAACGCCAACCGCAATCAGGCAGTGTATCAACAAAGTGGTTATCCCATTATTCCTGACATCATCACTGATTTTTCCGGGCCATTGGCCGGAATGCTGGCAGTATTGAAGAAGGCTATTCATGAATGGGTGATATTCGTACCTTGCGATGTCCCTGATTTCCCTGATGATCTGGTGGAAAAACTTTGGCGCTATAAACAACATGCGTGGGCGGCTTATGTACACGATTGTGAACGCGCCCATCCGACACTTGCCCTGATGCACCGTAGCCTGATCCCCAGACTGGAAAGCTACCTTGCATTAGGTGACAGAAAGCTGATGTTCTTTATGCAAATGATTAAAGCAAAAACCGTCTATATTCCACATCCAGAATCCTTCACCAACCTGAATACACCAGAAGAGTGCCAAAACTGGCAATGCCAGCACTGGGAATGTCTTCGGGAGTCAGCATGAATCAAAGTAACACCCCAATGAATTTGCCATTACTGGGGATCACCGCTTACAGTGGAACCGGTAAAACCACCTTGCTCAAACAGGTTATTCCCCTGTTACGCCAGCAACAAATCCGGGTGGGGTTGATTAAGCATACTCACCATAATATGGATGTCGATAAGCCGGGCAAAGACAGCTATGAGCTGAGAAAATCGGGAGCGATGCAAACACTGGTTGCCAGCCAACAGCGCTGGGCCTTAATGACAGAAACCCCCGAACTCCCCGAACTGGATTTGCATTATCTCGCCAGTCGGTTTGATGCAACTTCACTGGATTTGATTCTGGTTGAGGGGTTCAAAAATGAAGCTATTGCGAAAATCGCCCTGTACCGGGATGGATTAAATCATACCTTCGAAGAACTCATTGATCCCTATGTCATCGCTGTCGCCAGCGATATCCCGCTGGATACATCACTACCACAACTCGATATTAACCAACCGGAACAGGTAGCTGAATTTATTGTGAAGTGGCTTTTATTAACCCCTCCGGCAACTTTCTCGCTGGCTCATTCACAATAAAAGAAAACTGACCCGCCAACGGAATATAGTTTCATTAAATAACTATTTCATTTCTTAATAACCCCTGAGATTTATATCGAAGGGGATTCCCTACTTTAATTCATATTCATAATTTCTTTTATTAATGTAATTTCAAATTGAAATAATTTTAGCTAATTGTAATACATGCCATACAGTGGTGGTCATTTTATTATGAAAAATAAAAACGGCAATATTACCGACCTCAGATTACACCATCGAATGATTTTATTTTTTAAAATAAAAACATCGATAAACAAAAGGAAATAAAAAATAACAAAAGGATAAATAAAACTCGATCAGTATAAAAACAATTAATCCAATTGCTTTTATATCAAACAAAAATCTCACCTTAAATAATACGTAATTCTCCAGTTACGAGAACGCGAATTATTTAGGCGGAAATACTTCAAACCATTTAATCAGGTTATTTTTCATTCTTAAAGAATAACCATTTTAATTATATATAGATAAAGGAATAATGATGATCAAGACAGATAAATATCAGCCAGTTGGCGACGCAAGCGTTGGCTACCCACAAATTTGTATTCGAACTAACCGAACCGCTGAACGTACGAATGTAACACCAATGATAGCCGCAGCGATGTTTATTGCGCAAAATTTTCCGTGGAGCCTGAATGATAATGAGAAAGAAGTTGTCATTAAAGGCGTATTAAAGTTACTGGGCGTTGCCTTTGGTAGTGGCGGTTTTGGTCATGCATGGGTTATTTACTTTAATAGTGAAAAAGAGGGTGATAATACTTCATATGCTTTTCATCCGGGATATGGATTCGTAAAAAACTCAGAACATAGCACGACTGATGATTCAGCAGAGAGAAAATTTCACATGCAGCATTGTGTGAAGATTAATAACAACGCTATCACTCCTGAATTTATAGAGCAGAATTTTATTCCTGAATTAGTCGATGAAAGTAATCAGTTGTCAAAACTGATGAAGCTGACTTCTGAAGATATGAAGAATGGTGCGTATACGCCTGTAACAAACTGTTCATGGTTTGCAGGAAAACTATGGAACCAGATCATGCAACTGGAATTCGAACAATCTGGTGAAAACGGTATCAATCAGCTGGAATTCGAGCAAACTATTGGCAATGATATCAATATGGAAGAATTGGCAGAGCAATTGGGCCTACCATTTATCAAGGAAATTAACGGTATCGGAGACCCTGGCATGCTTGCAGAAAGCATTAAAAATGTCTTGAGTATTTAACGCAAAATTTCTGCTGAATGTAATTACAAATAACTGGCTTAATTAGGCCAGTAACAATAAACAAAAAAATAAATGCCTTGGCGTTATCGTCAAGGCATTATTCCCAATTGAGGATTTATTTTCCTTCCGGCATCAACCCAATAAACGTGGTCTTTTTCCGGGGTTCACTCATCAGAGCTTCCAGTTTCTCAACACAGCGCAAATAATGTGGTGTTGTTTTATGAGCCGCAACGGCTACCTCATCAATATAGGCTTCATAGATATAAAACCGGGTCGGGATATTCTCATCCTGCAATACGTCAAACCGTAAATTGCCCGGTTCTCTCACCGAACCAAGGTGATTATCACGGAATACCTCGATAAACTCGGCGATCTTGTCCGCTTTGACATTAATCTCAACTAATGTAACGTGCATATTATTCTCCCTTTGCTTTCTCACTCAGGAACAACTCATAAGCCTGAGCAGGCTTTTCATTGTGATGCACGACTGCCTGAACCGCTTTAAGCATGGCTATCGGTGCTTCTGACTGGAAGATGTTGCGCCCCATATCGACACCGGATGCACCCTGATCAATGGCCTGATAGCACATGGTTAACGCCTCCAGCTCCGGTAACTTCTTACCTCCGGCAATCACAATCGGCACCGGGCAACCGGCCGCAATCCGTTCAAAACCGGTATCAACATAATAGGTCTTGATGATATTCGCGCCCATTTCCGCAGCAATGCGGGTTGCCAGTGAGAAGTAACGCTGATCACGCGCCATATCCTTACCTACGCCGGTTACCGCCATCGTCGGCATACCATAACGCGTACCCTGATCCACCAGCTTGATAATATTCTTGATGGACTGATGTTCATACTCTGAACCAATATAAACCTGTGCCGCCACAGCACAGACATTCAGCCGGAGCGCATCTTCCATGGCAACAGCAACCGCTTCATTAGACAGCTCTGTCAGCATGGAGTTTGCACCGGATGCGCGCAGTACCACCGGTTTATTGGTTGCCGGCGGAACCTGACTGCGCAAGATACCGCGCGTACACATCAGCACATCAGTGTGTTCAAACAGCGGAGCAATATTGATGTCGATACGCTCCAGCCCGGTTGTCGGCCCCTGAAAATAGCCGTGATCAAACGCCAGCATCACCGTTTTATTGGTTGCCGGATTGAAAATTCGCGCTAAGCGCGACTGCATTCCCCAATCCAGCGCGCCACAACCTTTCAGTTCAAACAGCGTATTCTTTTGCGGTGTATCAATGCCAAAATCTTTACCGTCTTTGATATCATCTAAATCTGCCATTCTTCTCTCCAGAAAATAACAGAGTCAGGCTGTGTGCCGACTCTGCGAAACATGAATCAGAAATCGTATTGGTTGATGTTTTCTTTGGTAAAAATCACGCGCTCCGGCATCACAACAATGCCGTTGCCCTTCGCTTCAAAGCGATATCCCTGAACGCTATTCGGTGAAACCTCAAGTGTACCGATGTCAGGAATAGCTAATTTATCGCCCACATTCAGGTCGCCCTTTTTCAGCATTTCACTGGCAACATGAATCGCTATCTTGCCCTGTTTAACCACATCCCACAGGGCAAACTGTTTGACTGTCCCGTTTTCGACATAAGGACGCATGACATTCGGCGTGCTGAACCCGACAATCGCCACATCCTTACGTTTCAGGTTTTCCGCCGCTTGTGCCGCCGCAGGCAGCGCATTAGCATCCGGGGCAATAATCACATCCAAATCATCCCATGCTTTCAAAATGCCTTCCGCAGTCTGTAAAGACTTGGTCGCATCGTTGTAGCCAAACTGAGTGGTCACAACTTCCCAGTCAGGATGTTCTGCGGTAATTTTGGCCTTAGCTTCTTTCACCCACTGGTTTTGATCTGTCACTGTGGGGCTGGAGTAAAAAAACGCCACTTTCGTTTTTCCCTGTTTCTCCGCTTTTTCTTTTTTCACCTGACTGGCGGCCATTTCCACTAACAACCCACCCAACTGTTTTGGTGTTCCCTGATCGATATAGATGGAACGGCATTCTGGTGCAGTGTCTGAATCCCACGTCAGTACTTTTACGCCGCGCTGCATCGCCCGTTTCAATGCCGGACACAGGCCATCCGGTGATACTGCCGACACGATAATTGCGTTATATCCCTGATTCACAAAATTATTGATGAGCTGTACCTGCCCCGCCACACTTGGCTCGGTCGGGCCATCATAAGTGACATCAATCCCCAGCGCCTTACCCGCTGCCACTGCTCCCTGCCCGCCGCTGGTAAAGAACCCGACCCCCACCAGCTTCGGAATAAACGCAATCCTGTCAGCAGCCTGTGCCCAAGAAGCACATGCCAGACTCAATACACTCGCTAAAACCAGTTTTTTCATTGCCGATTTTTTCATTATCAGTGCTTTCATGCCTGTCTCCGCTTTTTTCTCTTTCAGTTCAGGAACCGTTTTCTATTTAAGAAATCTTTCAGGAGTAGTTCATTAAAAAGCCGATGCCCGCCAACGCTGCCACCAGTCCCGGATCTGATGGCGATGCAGAGAAACAGAACGCCCGACCACCACCACGATGAGCAAAGCGCCGGATAAGGCGCTGGATATCTGATTCGGAACCCCCATCATTTGCAACCCCTGCTGCAAGTAGCCCACCAACAGAACAGCCAATGCTGTACCGATAACAGAACCTGAGCCACCATAGATATTGGCTCCACCTAAAACTGCCGCAGTAATGGCTGGCATCAGGAACGAACTCCCCAGATCTGAGCGGGCGGAACCAAAATAAGACACCAGAATGATCGCAGCCAGAGCCGAAGACAAACCCAACAGGACATACAGCAGGCACAGTGTTTTATTGACAGGGATCGCCGCATAACGCGCGACACGGTTATTCATCCCAATCAGAAAAACGTTGCGCCCCCGATGAGTGCGATGCATAAACAACCAGAACCCGATGACACAAAAAATAAAAACAACCAACGGGACAGGCAGTTTAAATAGTGTCAGATTGGCAAAATCAGTAAATGAAGACGGAAAGCCCCCAATGCCTTCATAACCTGTCGCACCGGATAACCCCGACAGTAATAACGCACTCCCGCCAAACAGGTACATGGTTCCGAGGGTAATCACCAGAGGATTCACACCGGTATAGAAAATCAGCCCGTAATTAATCAGGCCACATACCATTCCCACAATCAGGGTCAAAGGAAGAGCGGCTATTATCGGCATGCCAGCCTGATTCATTATCCCCAGTGCAATGGCGCATAAACCGATAACAGCCCCGAACGAAATATCAATTCCGCCACTGACAATCACCATCGTGAGCGGCAGAGCAACAAGACCAATACAGATAAAGTCACTGGTACTGAACAACAATATATTGATATCCAGCATGCGAGGATTGGCTATACCAAATAACAGAATCTCCATTACCAGCAGAATAGCGAGAGCAGTTTCCCATCCATGACGTTTAATCGCACTGATCATGATGTTCTCCTGCCTGCTTCCGATGAATGGGTTACGGGTTCATCGTCGGGTTTAAGAAAACTGGCATAACGTTGCTGACGTAGGTTCTTTTCAACGGCGCTACGCAACCGGCCATCAAGTACCAACACCAACAACAGAACCAGACCGGCAATAAAATCATTCCACCATGCCGGTAATCTGAGTAATACCAACACACTGTCGATTTGTGTCAGGAAATAAGCACCGAAAATCGCCCCTATCACGGTTCCCACGCCGCCCAGCAAACTGATACCCCCCAACACACAGGCAGCAATCGCTTTCATTTCCAGCCCGCTTCCGGTCTGATTCGGAATAAATCCAATCTGAGCCACAAAGACAATGCCAGCCAGCGCCGCCATCACACCATTTGTGGCAAATGCAGCAATACGAATGCGATTCACCGGCACACCAATCTGTCGCGCCCCTTGCAGATTGTCACCGGTAGCATAGAACCCGCGGCCAAAATTCGTTACCTTCAGCATCCACGTCATTGCTAAAACCAGTAAAATCAACAACCAGCCGATGAACGAAATACCCAATAAAACAGGTCTGGCAAGCTCTTTCACATCAGCAGGCAGGCCCTCGATCCATTTCCCGCCCGTCAGTAGTAGCATCAAACCCCGATATAACCCCAGCGTACCTAACGTGGCGACAATGGCCGGAATTTTCAGCCAGACCACCAGCACACCATTTATCAGACCCGCAGTCATACCCGCCAGTAATGTTATGAAACACGCTATCGACAAAGGAAAACCGGCATTGAGTGATATCCCCAGCACCACAGCACATAAACCGGTGGTGGAGCCGACAGAGACATCAATATTACGCGTGAGCATCACCAGCACGGCGCCCATTGCCAGCAACATCAGGATTTGCGCATTCGCAAAAATCATAGTGACAGTCTGGAAACTAAAAACATCATGTTCCAGACTTCTTAACAAGGCAAACAAACCTAAAATAGCTATTAATGCTGTGGCTTCACGATTGTTCTGGATAAAAGTCTGGATGAATTTCAACATAACGCCCCCTCACCAAACGAAAGATGCATAATGGCATCCACACTCATATTGGATTTATCAAGGTGGCCACAGATTTCGCCGTGATGCATCACCAGTGCCCTGTCAGCCAGCTGTACAATTTCATCAAGATCAGAAGAGATAAGCAGAACTGCCACCTGCTGGCTGGCAATACTGCGGATCAGCTGATAAATATCAGTACGCGCACTAACATCAACACCTCGTGTCGGTTCATCAATAATCAAAACAGCGGGTTTCGCCTCCAGACATTTCGCAATCAAAATCTTCTGCTGATTGCCGCCTGACAAAGTACGCACCGGCTGACTGGCATGACTGTAACGAATGTTGAGTGCCCGACGATAACGCTCAAGCACAGCGGCATCATAGGCAGGGCGAGCCCAGAAAGCATTCTGGTTATGAGTCAGTGAGCACACATTCCAGCTCAGGGAAGCATCAAGGAATAATCCCGATGCCTGCCGATCTTCCGGCAGATAAACCAGACCACGCCGCAGACGGGCTGCGGTATTCAACGCATTAAGTCCCTGACGATGTAAACGGATCTCGCCACTCACCACAGGCCGTAATCCATATAACGTTTCCGCCAGTTCCGTGCGACCTGCCCCCACAACGCCCGCCAGACCGACAATCTCTCCGGCTTTCAGGGTCAGTGAAATATTCCGGAAGCCTTCACCACACAACGCCGTCACTTCAAACATAGAATCAGCGTGAGCACCAGCGCGCAGACGATTTCCGGCATCCAGCCATAACTTCTGCGTTTTTGTTAATACCGAATCTTTTACCGTGGGCGTGATTGCCTGAATAATGGTTTCTGTTGAAAAGCCCGCCATTGCACCGCTGAGAGCAATCATTCCATCCCGCATCACACTGACATAATCAGCAATCTGACGAATTTCAGGGAGTTTATGGGAAATAAAAATGATCCCAACTTGTTGCTGCTGTAAATCCCGTATCCGCTCAAACAAGCGTTCTGTTTCGGCGGGAGTCAGTGAGGCTGTCGGTTCATCAAGAATAAGAATGCGGGAATTGCGCATCAGACCACGCATAATTTCCACTATCTGCTGATCCGCGACATCCAGACTGCCCGCAGGCGCACTCAGATTTAACCGGCAGTTCAGCTGTGTCAGCAGTTGCTGCATCCGGCTTTTATTGGCTAGCTGCTTAGGCAGGCGAAACAGAATATTTTCCTGAACAGAAAGATTAGGAAATAACAAAGGTTCCTGCGGTACCAGATAAATGCCCAGTTGGTGCGCTTTAGCCGGAGTCAGCTGACTAAGGGTGTTTCCTTCGATCATCAGCGTTCCTGCATCCGGCTGCTCAAGGCCCGCAATAATCTTCATCAGTGTGGATTTACCGGCGCCATTTCCCCCCAATAAGGCATGAACCTGCCCTGCCTTCAGAGTGAAGTCAATCTGCTGCAACACGACTAAACCGGCAAACTGTTTAACGATCCCCCGAACAGCGAGTAGCGGTAACATAGGTAATGTATTAGCGGCTTGTTTTTGTGACGAATGCTTTTGTGGCGAATAGTGTTGTGATGGATGCCTTTGCAATAAATGAGTTTGCAATGAATCATTGGCGGAATTGCTTTTTGACATCATGCTACCTCAGGGTGTTTATGATTTTGCTGCTTTCCATCCCAATTCTGACACTGACTCCGATACTCAATGTGAACATTTATAAGATTAAAAATCTTTTGTTCATGACTCTAATTCATATTATGAAATATTTGCAAAATTTTGATCACATTTTATGAAAAAATTAGATCTCCATTAAGATATGTTCAATTTTTGTGGAATACCTCTGGCACGACAGAGGCTTTCATGCTTAATTCATTTTCAGGGAATAAATAAGTTGTTATGACAATCAAACCAAACAAGAAAAAATCAGCATCAGAAAAAAACGTGTCATCCGGTGATCTTCATTATTCGGATCAGGGCTATACCAGCCATAGCTATTCAGAAAATAGTTATTCAGAAAACAGCGATTCAGGAAACAACATGAGTGAAGAAGAACTACTGGCCCGGGTTGCCTGGTTTTACTATCACGATGGCCTGACACAGGGAGACATCGGTGAACTGCTTGGCCTGAGCCGGCTTAAAGTCTCCCGTTTACTGGAAAAAGGGCGGCGATCCGGTGTGATCCATGTTCAGATAAACTCTCGCTATGAGGGCTGTCTGGAACTGGAAGATGCGCTGAAAAAACGTTTTAATCTGAATAAGGTACGTGTCCTTCCCACCCTTGAAAGCATTAACCTGAATACCCGGCTAGGTACCGGAGCGGCCCATCTACTGATGTCACTGATTGAACCCCGCCAACTTCTGGCGATCGGTTTTGGTGAAGCCCCCATGTGTACTTTACAGCATCTGAGCGGTTTTATTTCCTCCCAACAGATCCGTCTGGTGACGCTGTCCGGTGGTGTTGGCCCTTATATGACCGGTATCGGACAACTTGACGCAGACTGCCCTGTCAGCATCATCCCTGCACCACTTAGGGCATCAACCCAACAGGTAGCCACAACATTCCGTGAAGAACGCAGTGTGCGGGATGTCATACTGACTGCCTGTGCTGCTGATATCGCCGTTGTCGGCATTGGTGCCATCAACCAAAGGCAACAGGCGACTATTATGCGTTCCGGCTATATCAGCGATGGTGAACAACTGATGTTCGGGCGCAAAGGTGCAGTCGGGGATATTCTCGGGTACTTTTTCAATGCTGAAGGTGAATTGGTCAGTGATATCGATATTCATCAGGAACTGATCGGCCTCTCACTACCAGAGCTGAAAACGATACCAAATGTGATTGGTGTCGCAGGTGGAACTGAAAAAGCTGATGCCATCGTTGCAGCGCTAAAAGGCGGCTATATTAATTCACTGGTCACAGAGGAAAAGACCGCAAGGGCGATGCTGATGTGATTATCTAATAACCTATTTCCTGTGCCATATCGTAGTCCTTAATCAACAACCAGCAGGCTAATGAGATAACGACAAGCGAGGATAGCATCATGAACCAACGCACTCATGCTCACTCATCAGAGAAGTATCTGATGGCGCTTGATGCAGGAACAGGCAGTATACGTGCAGTCATATTTGATCTGGAAGGTAATCAAATCTCTGTTGGACAGTCAGAATGGGTTCACCAGCCTGTACCGAATGTGGCAGGCTCAATGGAGTTTGATCTGCAAACCAACTGGCAACTGACCTGCCAATGTATCCGGCAGGCTTTACAAAAGGCTGAACTACCAGCCAGTGCCATTCAGGGAGTTGCTGCCTGTTCAATGCGGGAAGGGATCGTCCTGTACAATCGGAACGGCGATCCCATATGGGCATGTGCCAACGTTGATGCCCGTTCCAGTCATGAAGTCAGTGAACTGAAAGAGCTGTACAATAATACGTTCGAATATGATGTTTATCGCTATTCCGGTCAGACATTAGCGTTGGGAGCAATGCCCCGCTTATTGTGGCTTGCCCACCACCGTTCTGATATTTATCGGCAAGCCAGCACGTTAACCATGATCAGTGACTGGCTGGCCTATATGCTGAGTGGTGAACTTGCGGTTGATCCTTCCAACGCAGGCACAACCGGTATGTTGGATTTAGTGAGTCGCGATTGGCGCCCCAGCCTGCTGGAAATGGCCGGATTGCGTTCCGATATTCTCTCTCCCGTCAAAGAAACAGGCACATTACTCGGATACGTCACACACAAAGCGGCAGCAGAGTGTGGTCTCGACAGCGGAACGCCGGTCATTATGGGAGGTGGCGATGTTCAGCTCGGTTGCCTTGGTATTGGTGTTGTCAGGCCCGCTCAGACCGCAGTGCTTGGCGGTACATTCTGGCAGCAAGTCGTTAACCTGCCGGAACCGATGACCGACCCCAATATGAATATCCGTATTAATCCTCACGTTATCCCCGGCATGGCACAGGCAGAATCTATCAGCTTCTTCACCGGCCTCACCATGCGCTGGTTCCGCGATGCTTTCTGCGCCGAAGAAAAACTGATGGCAGAGCGGCTGGGTATTGATGCTTACGCTCTGCTGGAAGAGATGGCAGCGCGGGTTCCCGCCGGATCATATGGTGTGATGCCAATCTTCTCCGACGTCATGCGCTTTAAATCTTGGTATCACGCTGCACCTTCCTTCCTCAACCTGTCGATTGATCCGGAAAAATGCAACAAAGCCACCCTGTTCAGGGCATTGGAAGAAAACGCAGCTATCGTCTCAGCCTGCAATCTGGATATCGTTGCAACATTCTCCGGTGTTCAGCCTGATTCTCTGGTTTTTGCTGGTGGAGGTTCAAAAGGCAAACTCTGGAGCCAGATCCTCTCCGATGTCACCGGATTGCCGGTAAAAGTTCCTGTCGTTAAAGAAGCCACGGCTCTGGGATGTGCTATTGCTGCTGGCGTTGGTGTGTCATTGTATGACTCAATGCCGGAAACGGGGGAAAGACTGGTACGCTGGGAGCGGGAATATCTACCGAACTCAAGTCACTGGGATGTTTATCAAAAAGCTAAAAAAGATTGGCAGGCAGTGTATGCAGATCAACTTCATCTCGTCGATGATGGCCTGACAACTTCGTTATGGAAAGCGCCGGGTTTGTGATTTTTTATTGAGTGGCCTCTTATTAATCAGAGGCCAGAATAAACACGATTATCTTTAGTCTTCAACTGCATTCATCACAATTTCAGGAACACTCGGACGCCCATTCACTAAACAAGTAGCGACAAACGTCGCATCAGCATACACAACGCCATCCACTAAAATTTGCTGTTCAAAATTAATCCGGTTACGCTTTTCATTTCTGGCGACTTTGCAGGTCACCTCCATTTGATTCCCTTTCTGGAGGCTTTTTCTAAAGCGCAGGCTATACTCAAGAATCATATGCATGCGCCCGGCTTTGAATTCTTCTTCTAAATCCAGACCTAACGCTTCTTTCATAAACGCATGCCGAGTCCATTCCAGATAAAACGGATAATAAAGCCCATCAACAACACCTTGAAAATCAACGTGCTGATCGTCCACCAAATACTCTTTAGAAAACATCACAGATCCTTAAAATAATTTAACAGTGCAAATCTCATCGGAAAGAGTAAACCTTCAAAATCCTTTTTAGAAGTATCCTCTCCTGTACATACATTTATTGCCATACTGGTATTATCAGTCAGACCATAAATGAAACTGATGCCATGAAATATATTGTGCTTTCTTCTTTCTTCATCAATGACATTATTTACATCATTCTTTAAAACGTCATCCCATATAACGGTACTGACATCGCCACCCTTTATTTTTGTCAGTTCCAGACCAATTTTTATTAGTAGGCTGTCTTTATGTACTCCATCGTAATAAAACTTCTGGTCCCAACCCGCATATCCGTTACTCTGATGAGCTGATACATTATTATTTTCGACTAACAGAGTGGATACATATGTGACACGTTCAAAATTATTAAGAAACTTAATCACCTCATTACTATGACGATGAAAGTCTATTTTTATTTTTTTTGAATCCATTTGACCCTCCTACACTCGGTTATATTAGATTTATTCAATGTCATATCAAACTTACCCGATATAATAATCTGTTTTTCATCCATGATGGTCACTACACCAATTCTTACTCCTTCATCATATCTTACATAACATAACTTATTATTGTTTGATTCAATATTATTATCATCAGAGATAATACAGAACTCTCCAAAATTGATATATGGCTCTCCATACTGACCACCAACCTGAACTAATTCAACATCAGGTAATGTACGGCTCGCCATTATAAATAAAGTATCTTCATCCAACTTAGTATATTCTGCGAATTGCGGAGGAAAACCTTCGCCCGTCAAAATCCATTGCGGCTCTACCTGAAGACCATTTTCTTTGAAAAAGTCTGAGACATGGCTTATTACATGGTTTTTTCTTACCGGAAAAGAACTTCCCGACTCCCAGCGCGTATACGTGGCATACGAGATATCTTCTCCTTTATCGTGTATATAATCCACCACGTCATGTGTCGTCGTTCCAGTCGCGGCTCTACAGCATTTCAAACGCTTACCAATAGTATCCAGCATTCTTTTCGCCTGTTACGTGTTTTACTATAGTTTGATTTTAAAAGAATAAACACCAAATTCAGGCGTTATTACATTACAATTAATGCGATTTTATTGCATTAATTATTTATCATATGCTAGTCTCTAACTCACTAAGGCTTTTAGTGTTAAAAACTAACATAATTATCACACTTAATGCTATTAGGGCAACACAACCCATTTATTCTCACTTTGATTTACATATGAAAAAATAACAGATGAGACTTTTAAAGGAAGTGTTAGCTATGAAATCTTGGTATTTATTAAGTAATAGAACAAAAAACACTCATCACATCAACATGCAAATAAACTCACTTTGCATGGCAGTTTATTATCACGCAAAAAACCATATTTCATATAAAAAGGCTCATAATGATATATATATCACATGGGAACATTTAGCGTTTCTCTATTGTGCTCCTCAAAATCCCATAACAACGAAAAAGTCTCCTTTTGTGATTAAATCATCCAAGAACATTTGCCATAATAAATTTTAAAATAAGTGTATTAAATTAACTTTGAATTAAACCATCATAAAATAAAAACCAATAATATATATATATTTCATAAAACAAATAACATCTCCAGCACCAGGGGACATTTACATCAGGGAAACCAAAAAACACAGACCTTAATATAATAAAAATCGATTTTACTATGTTAGTTAATAATAATATCTAGCTAAAAATGGCTTCTCAGAGTACAGGCTCTCATTGACAAGCTGCCGGAAAGTATCAACCTTATTTAGGATGAGTCAGTAGCAATAAAAAAGCCAGAATACTTCTGGCTTTTTCGGGAATATTCGTTATAAAAGAAGATTATCTCATCGTCACAAACTCTTCCGCCGCAGTCGGATGAATAGCCACGGTATTATCAAAGTCTTTTTTCGTCGCACCCATTTTCAGGGCAACAGCAAAGCCTTGCAGGATTTCATCCATACCAAAGCCTATTCCGTGAATACCGACAATCTTCTCATTTTCACCAGCACAAACCAGTTTCATACGGCATGGCTGACGGTGCTGTGTCACTGCGGTATACATTGCGGTAAAGGACGAAGTATAAACTTTAACTTGATCATCACCGTATTGCGCTTTCGCCTGTGGCTCCGTCAGGCCGATTGTGCCGATTGGCGGATGGCTGAAGACCACTGTTGGCACATTGGTATAATCCAGATGTTCATCCGGCTTATTGTTAAACAGACGCTCTGATAAACGACGACCTGCCGCTACCGCAACTGGTGTCAGCTCTACAGCCCCTGTATTATCGCCCACCGCATAAATACCGTTTACATTGGTATTCTGATACTTATCAACCTGAATATAGCCTGATTCATTCAACGCCACACCAGCAGCAGACAGATTCAGATTATCTGTCGCAGGCTCGCGCCCAATCGCCCAAATCAGCGTATCAACCGTCTGTTCTCTGCCATCCTGTAATTGCAGAGTCAGGCTGCCATCAGCATTTTTTATCACGGCCTTTGGTACCGCTTCCGTATGCAGATTCGGCCCTTCATTTTTGATAACTTCCAGCAATGTATTGACGATCAGCGGATCAAAAGAACGTAATGGTGCATGTTTGCGTACAAACAGATGTGTTTCGCTACCTAATGCATTCAAAACACCGGCAATTTCCACCGCAATATAACCCGCACCTACGACAGCAACACGCTTAGGCATTTCTTCCAGCTCGAAGAAGCCATCCGAGTCAATACCGTATTCTGCACCAGGAATAGCCGGGTTTTTAGGGCGGCCACCGGTCGCAATCAATATATGATCGGCGGTAATTATTTCGCCGTTCACCTCAACAGTCTTTGCATCAACAAAGCGAGCAAACCCCTGAATAACATCAACATTATTATTATCCAGCACACGCTCATACGAAGAGTGGATTCGGTCAATATAGGATGTACGGCTGGCAATCAGTTTTTTCCAGTCAAAACGATTGATTGTGGCATCAAAACCATAATCAGAGCCATATTGATGAATAGATTCCGCAATCTGGGCAGCGTGCCACATCACTTTCTTCGGTACGCAACCCACATTAACACATGTTCCACCCAGTGCTTTTGCTTCAATCAGGGCACATTTCTGCCCATACATGGCCGCACGGTTAATGGAGGCAATACCACCGCTGCCACCACCAATTGCAATATAATCGTAATGTTTACTCATCTTAGGCACTTCCGTCTAATCAATTAACCTACTGACTACAATTTAATCGTAACGTATATTATGACAAAAAGTTATCACTATGCATGATGATTGTGGCTTTCGTTGTCATAGGCTAGAGCTATCAAATTGATGCTCCATGCTGGAAAATAGTCTTATTCCGGTACAATCCACTCGACTGAGGTATGCCCTGTGCCTTCAGGGATCAGTACCTGATGTAACCAAGGCAGCACAGCGTTCATCTGCTGTTCCAACTTCCACGGCGGATTGATCACAATCATGCCGGATGCAGTCATACCACGCTGATCACTATCCGGACGCACACCAAGCTCAATCTGCAAAATTTTGCGGATCCCGGTTTTTTCCAAATCTTTAACTAAACGCTTAATCTGCTGGCGGAGCACAACCGGATACCACAACGCATAAGTCCCCGTCGCAAAACGTTTATATCCTTCCAAAATCCCCTTAACCACATTCTGATAATCCGATTTCAGCTCATAAGGAGGATCTATCAGCACCAACCCACGGCGAGTTTTAGGAGGTAATTTTGATTTCAGCTGTTGATAGCCATCTTCACGCAGAACGCGGGCACGTCTGTCACGGGAGAACTCACTACGCAATAAAGGAAAATCACTTGGATGCAATTCACTCAGGTTAAGTTCATCATATTCGCGCAATAAATGACGGGCAATTAATGGAGAACCGGGGTAATAACGCAAAACACCATGCTGGTTCAGAGCCTTTACCACTTTCATATAGCCGGACAATTCTTGAGGAATATCATCACGCTGCCAAATACGGGCAATCCCTTCCAGGTACTCGCCAGTACGTTCGGCATGTTCGCCACTGAGCTGATAACGGCCTGCGCCTGCGTGGGTATCCAGATAAAGGAAAGGCTTCTCTTTTTCCTTAAGTGACTCAATGATAAGACTTTGGACAGTGTGTTTTAGCACATCAGCATGGTTGCCTGCATGGAAGCTGTGACGATAACTTAGCATTCGATTTTCAAACCCCGGGAGAGAAATATTGATAACTTGCCTGATGGCTGATCAGACAACAAAAAAGCATTATGCCTCATTCTCGCGAAAAAAGATAAACGCCTCCATTTTGCCCCTCGTCAGTTGTAACTAACGTCTAATTTTCAGGAACAAATCCCGATCAGCATATAAAATTTTGAATATGCATTTCAAATCAGACTAGGAATAGTTCATGAAGTCGAAGACTATGATCTTGGCTGTATTAGGTGTTTTCAGTATGAATATTGCCTATGCAACATCAACTAAAGCGGAGTGCGACAACAAACAGAAGACATTAGAGAAACAGCTCCAATATGCAAAAAATGATATGGATGAAAGATTAATTGCCGGGTTAACCAGAACACTGGAAAGCCTGAATGCAGCCTGCGAGTGGGAGAGACGCCTGAAAGTTGCACAAGAGCAACATTCCAAACTGAAAAATAATCCCACCTCTGCTAAGCCATCATCCAAAAAAAATTCACAATCCCGTTCAGAACAAAAAGCAAAAAAGAAAATTAAAAAAGTGCAGGCCAAAAAGAAGAAGTAGACCTGCACTGAAGCACCAACCAATAGCCGGATATATATTTACAAGTTTTTCTCTCTCACCTGCTGTGAATTAGAAGGCGATAGCTTATAGTAAACTTTATCGTCATCTGTGAGTGGTTTATTCTCAATTTTCATTGAAAGGATTGCATTATCTTTGGAGACCGCATAATAGTTGAAATAATTTTCTTTCCCGTCATAAGGATACTGAAAATCTGGTTTCAATAGTTTTTTTTCATACGATCTTATGTAGGGATCATATTCATCTTCATAAACTACCTGTTTATTTCTGACAAAAATAATCTTATAAAAAAGGCTCGCTTTTCCTTTAAATGCCGCTCCGATAATATTCTCAATATCCTTATGCCCCATCCCCTTATCAATAATATACATTTTATCCCAATCAAAAGGGACGATTTTATTCATATCAATCAGACAAGCCGTGTTTTTCTGGCAGTGCCTATCAGCATAATCGATAATGCCCAACTTACTGTTATTATATGATAAAGAAAAAAAGAAAACGACAACACCCAATATTAACGAAAGTGCAACAATATTATTTTTGTTGATAACATGGAAAAGCATCATTCCCCCTTCATATATCAAATCAGATATGAAAAAACGGTTTTTAAATCCCTAATTTGGTAATCAACCTGTTAAATTTCCATATGAATTCCATCGTAATATCCCAATTTCATAACTAATCTCATTTATCGATAAAAGTAGTAAAAACATTCCTACCTGCTCTTGATCAGCAGCTTTATTTAGTAAATATATAATGATGTTATGAGGACCTAACTTTAATCTGTGAATATGGCTCCACATGACTCATAGTAGCGACTACGCCACACTACCATTCCATGTTTTTACTGAGGATTTACAAAGTAACCAACCTCTTTTTTATTATTTTCAGCATAAAAAGCACTATGCAGGGGGTGCTTTATGCAAGGGAAGAGTATATTAAGTTTACTGACAATCTTTCAAGTTTCAAATAGAAAAATTTGATAAACAAATCATAAATGAGACGAATTGTCGCTAATGTTATTTAGTGATAACTCTTAATTAATTAATTTAATTGTATTTTTTAGTTGAAAAAATAAAAAAACACTATGTAAAACAAAAGAAATACATAACGTAACTAATTAAACTGGTGATATTTCCAATATACATTAACTATCATAGTTAATAACACTGAAAATCAATAATTAAATACACCATTCTCCGAAAAAATCAACTTCCCATTTTTTGAAATATATAAAATCCCTTGTTGGTAAATGGTATATGTCATATTTTTATGCTTAAACATATATCCATAGAAAGAACAGCTCCCTGTGTCACAATTTCTATTCATAGTGTGCCCTCTCATTGTCAGTGAAGTATGATCTTTCTTATTTGTCACAACAGACTTCACATCCTCGCAACTTACGTCCCCCTCAGGGCAAAAACTATAAATAGCAACGTGATAAGTCTTTGTCTCAAAAATAGTTGCATCATCTGCAAATGATACCTGTGAAAATATGAAAAGCATAAAAACTAACAGTATTTTTTTCATCATTGTCGCCGACTCCTTAATAGTCAGTTTTTAATTCAGCCATTATATATCGTGATGAGTTATTTGGTTTCTTATTTTTCTGACATAATCAATAAGTTCATGGGCTGTCAGACCTATCGGCCCGACCCCATCCGCAACCAGCATATCAGCCGCTTTACCATGTAACCAAACCCCAGCTCGTACCGCTTCCTCAAATGGAATACTCTGAGCAAGCAGACTACCGATAATACCGGAAAGCACATCCCCACTACCAGCAGTCGCCAAGCCACTATTACCTGTTTCATTTACCCACGTTCGCCCATCCGGTGCTGCAATCACAGTACGATGACCTTTAAGTACTACCCAGCAACCATACCGGGTACTCAAAGCTTGTGCCGAACCCAGCCTGTCAGACTGAATAGATTGAGAATTTGTCTGTAACAACCTCGATGCTTCTTTCGCATGAGGCGTGATAACTGTTTTATCCGAAAGCACAATTTTGCGTGGGAATTTTGCCAAAATATTTAAACCGTCAGCATCAATCAGTACTTTTTCACCTTGATGGATATGGTTAATCATTTTCTGTATAAAACTAACCGCCTCAGCAGAAGTCCCTAGTCCACAACCAATTACCCACGCAGATGGAAGCTCACCTTCAAAAAGCTGGCTTGCTTTATTCAATATCAATTCCGGTACAGTATCTATCAGTTGGACAGCAAGGGGTTCCTGATTAAAACCGATAATAACCTTCCCACACCCACTTTTTAACGCAGCTGTACCAGCAAGAACACAAGCACCACTCATAGTTTCTGCCCCGCCGATAATATTCAGAGTCCCGAAAGTACCTTTATGACTATCTTCAGGCCTGGGTAATGTTAGTGTTGGAAACCAATCAGATACTTGCTTTTTTTCATCCTGAGTTATCATTCATGCACCTCTCAATTTTATGTTCGCTTGTTGCCTCTCGACCCAATGTAATTGTATGAACAAGTCGCTCGTGTTATCCGCTATTTTTAATGAGTGAAATGTGATTGATATCCCTTTTTAAGTGGGAAACAGAATAGCTTTTGTCTGATGTGCTGGGTTTGGGGAACGTTTTATGAGTTAAAAAGAGCTGACAAGTACTAAAATAGTATCCTGATCTATTTATCACTTCACTCCTTTGATTTTCGATTCTGAAGTATCATATGGTATTCCTTCGGCTTTTTCTTTGCCAATCCCAGAGGATCAATCTCTCCCGTTGGATTTGATACATAACCGTAAGTATTGACTCCACCTTGAATGCCTATCGGATCTGGTGTTAGGTAACAGCCCGCTATAGGTGAATAATATCTGAACCGATTATAGAAGAGACCACTCTCTTCATCCAACCACTGGCCAATAAATTCCAGTCCTAAAACAAATTCTAAATTTTCTTTCCCTTAAAAAATAAGCGTCCAGTGCTCCCATTTTGCTTTATTAAATAACAACAAGATGAGAGCACTGAACGCTTACAAAACCTCATAGGTTCATGTGAGTTTTTAAAGCTTATGAGAAACTACAATTATCTATCAAGTAAGAAATCGCTTTCTTCTACTTTTTCTAAATATTCTTCTAAATTTAATCCATCAAATGTGTCTTTCCATACACAAAATCCAATATCTATTACTAATGATAATATCTTTAGAAAAATGTCTCCATGATCAGATAAAAATGATTTCAATAATAAAATTTCATCTGGGTTGTTTTTTAACACAAAAAAAGAATAATTTCTTATAATTAAATGAGAAACGAATATTTCGCTAGAAGATTGAGAATCTCTAACACAATTTTTAAGTACATTTAAAATAATCTTTTTATCATTTTGGTAAGATTCTAAAAAGTAATATCCGTCAATATATTCTTCATTTATTTCATCAAATTTAAAATCATAGACTTCACTTTCCCCCAATATAAAATCAATACATTCATGTAACATGAGATTAATGAAATCCAAAAGTTCCAATGATTTTTTTGGTAGTGAAAATGATCTAATAATGTCACATAACCTATCAACCAATTCATGAATAGGATAAGAGGCCCCACCTTCTGCCGTATATGTTAATACACTGTTTTTTATAGATAATTTATCATAAGCAAGATCCCAAACCCACATCTCAAAAAGTAACTTCCTTATAAAAAAAAGACGGATATCATCATTTCCTTTATAATGTGAAGATTGATATTGGTAGTGAAATTTAGCCAATTCTTTCCTGTAAGAATTAACTTCCTTATTAATATCAAAAATAAAAAAAACCCGGCTAAAAATCAGATCAATATTATAATAATCTATACTAGAAAACCCCAATATTTCCTTTTCTTCCATTAGATTATCAGGAATAACCTCCCAGTATCTTTGAGGCATATATTCCCTAAACAGAGAACCCCAAGAGATTAATTCAATAGAATCTTTATTATATTGCCTTTTAAAGCATAACTTCATGTTTTTTTTCTTTTTATAATCAAAATAATTTTCATAAAATAAAAATTGATGATCAAAAGGCAGTGCATTTTCGTTAAAAAAAGATTCAACTTTATACTTATAAATTGAACGTAGCATTGCTTACCCTCCTTTTTTTCCTTTACATACAGTAATTGGCTTTGATTTACCGTATTTTTTACCTACTCTTGTTTGATATTCAGTGCTAACTATTTCCTCATTGAACTCCTTTAACACATTTACTCCAATTCCACGGACACCTGCCTCATTTCTTTTATAGAGAACTTTATTTGGTGCACCTGCTTCACCATCATAAAACCTTTCAGCGTCTATCCCGTTCTTCATATCTAACATCCTAAATCCTTTTTCCGTGATTCTATAAGTTACTCTATGTATGTTCTCTGTTGGATTAGGATTAACCTCCCCTGTTTTATATTGTTCTGTTGGCACATTAATCCAACGGGCCACACGGGGGCTGTCTATATGCAACACAATTTTTCCTCATGCCTTTTTAATATTTTCCAATTCTTCAGTACAAACATGTCGCACAATTTCATAAGTTTCCTCTTTGACCTTCGGTTCTGGAGCAGTCCTTCTAGGATCTTCCTTCGGTTTTTTCTTCGCCAAGCCCAGAGGATCAATCTCTCCCGTTGGGTTCGATACATAACCGTAAGTATTGACTCCACCTTGAATGCCTATCGGGTCTGGTGTTAGGTAACAGCTCGCTATAGGTGAATAATATCTGAACCGATTATAGAAGAGACCACTCTCTTCATCCAACCACTGGCCGGCATATTGCAATCATCAAACTCGTAATTTTCTTCTCCCTAAAAATAAACGCCCAGTGATCCCATATTTCTTTATTAGATAACAAAAAGATGGGAGCACTGGACGCTTACAAAAACTTTATAGAATTATATTAATTTTTATTACATATAGAAACTTCAATTATCTATCAAGTAAAAAATCGCTTTTTTCTATTTTCTATTTTCTATTTTCTATTTTCTATTTTCTATTTTCTATTTTCTATTTTCTATTTTCTATTTTCTCTAGATATTTTTCTATATGTAACCCATCGAAATCATCCTCTGATACATAAAAACCAATATCTATTACTAATGATAACAGGTTGATAAATGATTTTTCATCATTTTCTAAAAAGTATTTCAAAAACAATATTTCATCAGGACTATCTTTTAAAACAAAGAAAGAATAGTTCATTACTATCATATGAGAAATGAATAACTCACAAAAAGATTGAGAATCACGAGTGCAATCTTTAAGCACATTAAAAATCATTTCTTTGTTGTTTTCATAAGCATCTAAAAAACAATTAGCATTAATATATTTTTCATTAGCATCATAAAATCCGAAGTAATATTTAACATTTTTACCCAATAACAAATCAATACATTCATGCATCATCTTATTGACATATAAAAGCATATTAACAAGATATTCAGGTAGTGAAAATGAATTAATCATATTACACAAATGATCAATGAGATCATGAAAGTTATAGGAACCTCCATTTTCTCCCGAATATATTAACTCGTTATTAATTATGGATAAGTTATCATAGGCAAGATCCCAAATCCACATTTCACCTAATAATCTTTTCAAAAATGAAAGACGTATAACATCATTGCCATAGTAATTTATCACTTGATAATGACAATAAAACTTCGTTAGCTCTTTTCTATAAGAACAAAGTTCCATGTTAATATCAAAAATTGAAAACATTCTATTAGCCATCAAACTAATATTATAATAATCTATATCTTTTATTTTTATTTCTTCATTTTCAAAGAAATCCTCTTTCATTTCATTCCAATATTCTGTAGGCACATATTCACTAAACAGAACGTCCCATGAACTTGCCTGAATATATCCTCTATCAAACTCATTTTTAAAACATAGCTCCTTATCATTTTCAAACTCTTCATCATCAGAATAATAACATAGAAAATGATTATTCAAAGGCGATATTGTTTTACTAAAAAATGAATTAACTTTATATTTGTAAATAAAAGGCAACATTATTCATCCTCCTTTATTTTTCCTTTTACATTCAATGAGAGGTTTTCCAGCGATTTACTTCACTATTTATGCATGTGACTGGAAAATTAAAAATGCAAATATCATATTATATGATATTTGCAAAAATAAAATATAAGAATCTAAATTTCCATTATTACTTTATTAAAAAATCACTTTTTTCTACCCTCTCTAAACTCCCCTCTAAATTTAATCCATTAAACTTATCCTCTGAAATATAAAACCCAACATCTATCACTAATGACAATATCTTCATAAAAGTTTCCTCATTGCTACTGAGAAACGACTTCAACAATAGTATTTCACTTGGATTATCTTTTAATACTAAGAATGAATAGTTCATGATGATCATATGCAAGACAAACAAATCATTAAACGTATTATTTTCAGAAACACAGTTGGAAATAACATGAAAAATTTCATTTTTGTTTTGTTTATAAGATTTTTCAAAATGAGATAAATCCATGTATTTTACATAAACATTATCAAATTTAAAATCACATAACCCTCTTTTACCCAAACTCAACAACCACCGACTAAAGTCGGTGGGTTAGAGATTAACGGACTGAAAGTCCGGATACGCATCGGCTAAACGATGCGTCAATTATCCAGCCTGAAGTGATCATTCGGGTTCGGTTCAAAATGATGCGCCAGATAGGACTTTATCATCTCTTCCGTTAACTGACCTACCGTCGTACAAAAATAGCCTCTACCCCAAAAATGCTGACCCCAGTAACGCTTTTTCAAGTGAGCAAACTCTTCAAACAACTTACTTGCTGTTCTTCCTTTTATTCGCCTTATGATTTCTGAGGGCGCTAAGCTCGGAGGACAACTCACCAGTATATGTACATGGTCTCTGCTCACGACCCCTTCTACTATACTGATTTCAAACGCTTCACAGGTCTGACGAACTAGCTCTCTCACCCGTAAGCCAACTTCACCTGTTAGCACTTTGTGCCTGTATTTTGTTACCCACACAAAATGATACTCAATCTGAAATACCGTGTGGTCGCCATATCTGTAATCCATATTGCACCTCTCGTGCAACACAGTATCGCAGCTAAAGCTGACCGACTAAAGTCGGTGGTTAATGAAATGGTCACCCTCACCCTACCAGCAGTATATTAATAGGGTGATTATCTTTGATAAGAGGCCATCATCATGAACACCATCACACTCATGGGTATCGATCTCGGCAAACATATCTTTCACATCCATTGCCGGGATAAATCAGGAAAAGCCCTCCTACGTAAAAAGTTTATGCGAAACAAATTGATGGAGTTTCTATCCAGATGCCATTCTACCACCATTGTCATGGAAGCCTGTGCTGGTGCTCATTTCATGGCAAGACGGATAACTGCTCTGGGGCATGAAACTAAACTGATTTCGCCCCAGTTTGTCCGACCTTTTGTTAAAAGTAACAAGAATGATTTTATTGATGCCGAAGCAATATGCGAAGCCGCATCACGCCCTTCAATGCGTTTTGTTCAACCACGAACTGAAGTTCAACAAGCAATGCGGGCATTACATCGGGTCAGGGAGTCACTTGTCAGGGATAAGATCAAAACAACTAATCAGATACATGGCTTCTTACTCGAGTTTGGGATTAGCCTAACGAAGGGATAAGCTATTATGAAACGCTTATCGTGTGTGTTGACAGAGCACGAACTCCCAGATTATCTGATCCGATTGCTGATGCAATTACACGCCCATTATCGCTATATTGTTGAACGAATAGTCGAGTTAGAGTCTGAACTAAAGCACACGATCGCAACGGACGACACTGCCCTGCGTCTTATGACTATCCCCGGTGTGGGTTTAATCACAGCCAGTTTACTTTCTTCACAGTTAGGGAATGGCCGACAATATGCCAAAAGTCGTGATTTTGCGGCATCAACATGATTAGTTCCCAAGCAATATAGCACGGGAGGAAAAAATACCCTGCTAGGTATCAGTAAACGGGGAAATAAAAACTTGCGGAGACTCTTGGTTCAATGCGCACGAGTATTTATGCAACGATTGGATAATTATTCAGGAAAACTGGCTGACTGGGTCAAGCAGCAACTTGAACGAAAACACTCCAATGTCGTGGCTTGTGCACTGGCGGATAAATTGGCTCGGATAGCTTGGGTAATCACAACACAGCGCACGATATTTATCGTTTGATTCTGCGTCATTATTAATAAATTTAAACGTTACCCCACTGGTTTTGCGAAGACTAATTGAAGACTAATTATTGATGACATAAACGGCCTATCGGCCTGATGAGAAACCTAAAGGTTAAGATGGCTTATTAAAGCCTAGTGATTTTTTAGGAACATCAGGCGCGGAATTCATCGAGGCGCGGGCATCCTTGCCTATAGTGACGCCGGATAGATTTAATCAAGCCCAACATTCATTAAAATTTGCGTTGCAAAAACGAGGGTGACCATAGATTTAACCTTTCATATGGAAAAATAAAGCCGCCAAAACCGAACGTTATTACACCGTGGGATACGTGCCGCAAAATGACAAAGAAGCTGCACCACCTGCCATTCATCTTAAAGGCCAGTGGCTTAAGGCAGCCGGGTTCGATAAGGGTTGCATCCTCATCGTGAAGATTATGGAGGGCTGTCTGGTGCTCATTCCCGACAGCGACGACACCTGCAACATTAAACAATAGTACCAACGCCAGCAAGACCAGCTCAGTGAGATTAAGCTGCGGATGCGGGAACTGATTGGAGATTATAAAATAGGATAACTATTTCTTATTTTAACGAAAAATAACGCTAGCAATGATGCCAGCGTTATCAAATTTACCACAAAAATATATTTCTGAATGAGTTATTTCTATAGCTCATTTTTAACCCATTCAGTGAGTTCCTTTTTAATAATGGACTCATTCAATGGTTTGTTCCAATTTAATATTTCTTTCTCATCATAGCCATCACTCAGCATAAATAAATATATTGTTAATTTTGGCTTTTGAAATATATTCTCATCAATACAATATCTGATTGCATTCAAACAAGCTTTAATAACATCATCTCTACCATCATCTTCTTCAAATTCATCACTCATAGAAAAAGCCATCATCTGTGACGACACAGAAGCAAAAGCAGTGTTTTTGTACAGATATTCATCATCACCTTCAGAAATAGTTTCACTAAACCATTCTGCTGGACTGTACTTATACGTCAGAGGATATTCATCATCTTTTACTGACTCAAAGTGCATATTTGTATTAAATAGTAAAGAAAGAGACATAAAACTTTCATCTGTGTATAAACAAAAAGAATTTATATCCTCCCAATAATCTTGCCCTTTTATATGCCTTACAGCATTAGAAATGCTGTCAATAATGTCTTTTTCTAGCTTTCGAAAATCCATAAATATACTCCGGTACTATAATATTTTATCTTTTGCGAACAATTCACCTAGTTCTGCCAAGGCATCTTTTATTGACCTACCCGAAGATACCGCCTCTTTTAATACATCATTAACTTTTTTCGCTGCTTCTACGCTATGGTTTTTGTTTGGTGCCCATACAAGGTTCTCAATTCCATATTTAGGATCAATTCCAGCTTCTCTCAGGATTCTCTGGCTATCTTTAATATATGGCTTAGCTGCGGCAGGGCCTTTTTGGAAGACTATATGGTGCGCATGCGGTCTCCACATTCCTGTAGGTGGGGTTGTTCCTGTCAACTTGGTCAAATATTTCCCCCACGAACCACCTTTACTTTTTAATAATTTACCTGCTGATAACGCAGTATGTCCTTGTTTTCTAAATTCCTTATACCGCGCATATCTTTCAGGACATGGAGCCAATCCTAACGGGTCAACCCATCCTGTAGGATTATGTACGTAGGAATACGGGTTAAATCCACCCTGTAATCCAATCGGATCCGGCGTCAGATACTGCCCTGCCACCGGCGAGTAATACCGGAACCGGTTGTAGACTAACCCGCTCTCCTCATCCAGCCACTGACCGGCGAAGGGTCATCAGCTCCGAGGCAGTCATACCCGTAGGATAGCGCTAGCCCGCGCAGGGCAAGGCTTTCAGCGGGACACGTTTCGCCCATTTTGCCCCGATCATTTTTTTGACCCCGACGTGCAGTTTGGGATTATTTTTCACTTCTGGCAACGGGCGAACGCTGCCCGGTTTACCGGACGGCGGGCGCTCGTTCTGCGGGTGCGGGTGGCAGAGAACCCGCAAGCGGCGCATTGCGACGCTCTCAGGCACTGAAGCTCAGGATCTGGCCCGGTTTTGAGGTGATGCTTGATTCAAGGGAAGCCCCCTCAGGGGGCTGCACGGGGCGGAGATGGCGAGCACGGTAACGAGCAAGGAGCTTGCGACTGCGAGCCGGGCGCAGCCAGTGCAGTGGGGTCGGGGCGGGGGAGGTAAATTAACGGAGGCCGCAGGCCGACCTGCCTACAGGGTTGTTGGCCTGAGCCAGGTCAGGCAGCTAAAGACGACGTGATTTTGCCGGAATGTAGCACAGTGCTTAAGATTGGCGCTGAGTTTGCCAAATTGGTGCGCCGGTGCTGACAGCATAAGGCGCAGCCTTGTGCGGCGGCACCCTGCGATGCCGAATAGCGGGGGCGCCAGACATAATGTGTATTATACGCTGCGAGCCGCTCTTCGATGCCGTGAACTGGCAGCGGAGCCGCCCGGTGAGTGGCGTATAATTCCCCGACATTATGTTGAGTGGGCTTTGGGCGGCCTGCACATTTTTAACGGAGACACGATTGCTCAGGCCGACCATTGCCCACGTACCCCCGCAGACTCTGATGTCAACGGGCAGTCCGGCCACGGTCTGCCCCCGCACTGATCCCTGCGAACTCAACGGGGACTGGCGGGCTGTCCGGTGCACGGGGGTTTCCGTTTGGCGTCCGGCTTTCCGTTGGCACGGCCTGAGCCGCTCTCTGACGTTGATTTTGTCGGATTATCACGCTCTGCCGGGTGTGTCTGTTGATGCACTTCTTTCAGGTGTCCGATAGCGACCCGCATATAAATTTGCGTCGTTTCCAGACTGGCATGGCCTAATATGGCCTGGATATGCCGCGTATCGGCGCCGTTCTCCAGCATCTGCGTGGCCATCGCATGGCGGAACAGGTGACAACCGCCCGGTTTTTCAACCTCAGCACGATGAAGCGCATTGCGGACTATCTGCGTCAGGCTG